>NZ_DKLM01000147.1:17279-56644 GCF_002455975.1 Clostridium sp. UBA6640 | reverse complement strand
GAGAAATATCCATAACTGTGAATTTTGCATTGTGAACTGTGAATTAAGTTAAGTTCGCCGCTACAGAATCAATTTAGAATTTCTCAGGAATAACTGAGGTGAATTCTTCATTGCGAATTGAATTTTAGCAGTCTAATTAAAATTTAAAGCTTCTATAAAATACTTTTGAAAATAATCTTTGCTGCTTAAATCTACTACTTCCACCATATCCTTTATTTCCATCATTTCTAAAAGCTTGTCTTGATTTAATAATGATAATTTTGCTCCCTCTACAGAAGAGTTTCCTACAAATTTTATATCTCCTTTAAAACCATTAGGTATTATACCTACATTTCTTATACTTTCTTCTTTAAGATGATATCCAAAAGAACCAGCTATAATAGCATGATCTATATTTTCTATGGAATCATCTACTTCTTTTAAAAGCATAGTTATTCCAGAAGCTATAGCTCCCTTAGCTAATTGTATTTGCCTTATATCCTTTTGGGAAATATATATATCTTCTGTTATATAAAATTTCTTATCTCTAAATTTTTCTTTTATATTCTCCGGAAGGTTCTTGGAAAATCTTCCACTTGGTTCTAACGTTCCCGTTTTTATAAGATTAGAGGTTATATCTAAAAGCCCACTTCCGCATATCCCTCTTGCCTTAGTCCCTCCTATGGTAGAATAGCTTATATTAAAATCTTCATCTAACTCAAATTTCTCTATAGCTCCATTTTCTGCCCTCATACCACAACTTATATTCATTCCTTCAAGTGCAGGACCTGCTGCAGTAGATGTTGAGTAGAATTTACCATCCTTAAGTAAGACCATCTCACCATTAGTACCAATATCTATAAATATTACAGATTTATACTTACTTATATCTATAGCTACTATCCCAGCTACAATATCTGCTCCAACATAAGAAGATATAGATGGCAATAAAGTAATTATTCCCTTAGGGTTTATCTTAATATTTAACTCCTTAGGTCTTAAGTCAATCTTATCTAAGAATGTAGCTTTATAAGGTGCTTTTGCTATAGATTCTGGATTTACTCCAGCTAATATATGTAACATTGTAGTATTAGCTGCTACATTCAAATTGTATATATCGTCTCTATTAAATTTTTTACCTATTAATTCTTCTATAAGTTCATTTATTTTTTCTATTATTACTTCCTGAAGTTTGTCCAAACCATTCTCTTCCTGCATAGTAAAACTTATTCTAGAAATAACATCTCCTCCAAATGTAGTTTGAGGATTTAAAGTAGAAGCTTTATTAAGTATATTTCCATTTTCTAAATCTAAAAGATATGCAGATATCCCTGTAGTACCTATATCTAAAGCTATACCTAGTATATTTTTATTTTCATTAAATAAATCTATAATATTATCTTCAAAAGTTACAACATAAAGATCTTCCTCTTGATATTTTCTAAGATCTCCTATCCTTTTTATAATATCCATATCTTTTATATTAAAACTTGTACATTCCATGGAACATCTGTATTCAGCTTTTTTTATATTTTGAAACTTTTTCTTCTGTAATCTACTGTTTATATCTACCTCTATAGAATAACCTTGATTTATAGTCTTTAAATCCTCTTTTTCATTTGTTAAAAACTCTACTGTAATATCTTCTTCTATTTTAGTAATACAAGCTAATCTCTCATTAGCATTTGTTAAAAACTTTTTTTCTTCATCTTTAGGTTCCGATTTTATTCCATATATTTTTACCTTGCATTTTCCACATATACCTTTAGAATTACAAGGCGTTTCCAACCTAAAACCATTTTTTCGTATAACATCTATAAGTAGACTTTCATTTTCTACCTCAATTTCTTTATCGTATTGACTAAAGTAAACTTTGTGCATATTTTCCTCCCTCTAAAAGCTTTTCATCTATTATTGTATTTTCAAACTTATCTCTATACAATGAATATACTATAATGTAATATAACCGCTAAGTTCTATAGGATTTTATAATAATACTATAAATAAAAAAACATACTCACTTAACGTACATAAATGAGTATGTTTTTTATTTTTAAAATACTGTTAGCACAAAACTTCTCTATCCTATTTGTATGGTTCTCATTGACATGGAACCATTTTGTATAGATTCATGTATAAATTTAACCTCATCATTTTCTTGTTGCATAGCTGCAATATATAATAATGGCAGATAGTGTTCCTTTGTTGGAACTGATAACTTAGCAGCCATGCCCATTTGACTATATTCTATTAACTCTTTATAATTTTTATTTTTTATAGCCTTTGCAACATACTCATCAAATTCGATAGCCCAATCAAATGGCTTTGAGTACATATCATAATTAATCATCCTTAGATTATGGACAATATTCCCACTACCTATTATCAATATTCCTTTTCCCCTTAATTTACATAATTTTTTGCCTAAATTATAGTGATATGCCTCATCGCCTAATAAATTTAAACTCAATTGAAATACGGGTATATCTGCATTAGGATATATATGATTAAGCACTCCCCAAGCTCCATGATCTAGTCCCCATTCATTGGTTCTTTTAATATCTTCATCTTTTAACTCTTCAACAACCATATCAACATAAGCTTTTCCTCCTTTGGGATTGTATTTAATATTGTATAATTCTTCTGGAAAACCATAAAAATCATAAATTTGTTTTGGCTCATCATCATAGGTCATAAAAGTCCCCTTTGTTTCCCAATGAGCTGAAATAACCATAATAGCCTCTGGCCTTTCTATATCTTTTCCTAACTTTTCAAGCGACTCAGTATATGGATTTTTTAATATTGCATTCATAGGACTTCCATGTGCAATAAATAAGGCTGGCAATGTATTTATCATAAAATTCACCTCCTAAATTTATATAATTATTGTTTCCAAATATTTAAGTATAAAATTCAAGAAATCGTACACAAATTTGTATATAATATCGATGAATTTAAATAACATTATACATGTTAATGCTATTTAAATCTGTAAAAAAATGTTTTTTATTCCATTTATGATTTAGAAATAACATTAAATTCTCCATCAGTTAAATTTTCTTTGTTAGCAGAATTCCCAATGATGTTTTCATAACCTATATTGTATATTATTTCTACTCTTTCTTCTCTATCCTGTAAAATAATATACCTTGGCTTCCAATTTCCTAACTTAAAATTGTCTTCAATATTTAATTTTCCTACATACTTACCTTTAACTAAGCACAAATCAATCTTTTTCTCCTCTTCAACCCCTTCAGTATTATTTACATAACATAAAACTGCTTCTTTATCCAGATTGTCTATATTTGTTTCTAAGGTAACTATTACGGTTTCTCCTGATTCAAACACTTTTTTATCTAATGATATGTTTTGAATAAAATTAGAAGTTATATCCTCTTTTAATATCTTACCTTCACTAAAATTATCATATCCTTTTTTTCTAACTATATGGATTTTCCCCATAGTTCTATCCTTACTCTCCCCTGTTACATAAACTTTAAGTCCATACTGTGGAAGTATTCTGCCAGCTTCTTCTATTCCTTTATTGGAATAATCTTTACTATCGTCAAATATAGGGTTCATAAAAACAATATTATCCAAAGTGGTTTTGCCTGGTTTATTTTTTATATTATCTACAAAGATTTTTTTACTCTTTTTTAAACTAAAAGTGGCATCATGCATATGGTAAGTTGATGAAGCTTTTTCAGCCTCTTCGCCAGTATTAACATCATTCCATATTATTAAATGTTGATCACTATCTACTACTCCTATAAAACTATATCCTGGATGTGCTTTAACATCATTATCTTTATTTCCTGTTAAATAGCCGAATTTATCCTTTTCTAAATAATTTTCATCTACATACCACACTAGAAGACCTGGATCATAAAATACTTTTCCCCCCTCTGTAGATGACAATGCTCTATCTGTTCCTTGATGGTTACGCCACTCAATAAGATAGTATTTATCCTTTTCATTTCTATCATAGACATTTTGTTTAGGTAAATCTATTCTAATTAATTGAGTGTTTTCCCCTTTTTTGCTTGCTTCATCTAAAAGAAAATCTAATCCCTTTTCATCTATCTCCTCTAACTTTAGCCTAGTTTCCTTAACCCAATTGCCACCATATTCATCTTGTAAATATTTTTTGCACCAAGGGCTAAATCCAGTAGGATCAGTTCCAGCACTTATTCCAGCCCAACTACCACTTGCCATAACAGACCAATATCCAACAGGGTTATCTCCTCCATTATCTATTACATTATATTCATCTGGAAGTCCCAGTGCATGTCCATATTCATGAGCTAAAACTCCTATTCCTGCATCCTGTGGAACTATCATATAATCATAAATACCAATTGAATTTCCATTAATATCTTTCTTCATATATGGTGCATATTCACTGATAGCATCTCTCTGAGACCAAATAACATTTTCTCCTAACGCTCCTCCATCTGCTTCTTCACCTTTTCCTGCATGTATAACAATTAGATAATCAATTATTCCATCTGGTTCATCATAATCTCCATCTTCATCCATATCTAGAGGATCCTTTATATCATATTCACTTAAATCAATATTTTTATCATTACAAACATTATCAAAAGCTTCTCTTATTAAGGAAGTAACATTACTATCTCTAACATTTCTATATGGTTTTCCATAATACTCTGCACTATGCTTTGCTTTATACCAACCAGCTACTCCACCTTCTATATTAAAACTTCCTCCTGATTGCTCATTATAATATTGCTTCATAGTAAAAAGTTCTTCACCTTTTGGTCCAATATAAGTTTTATCTCCGAATATCATATCTTCATAGTGCTTCTTAGACCAATCTTTAAAGTCTCTCGGTGTTTCTTCCTTATTTATATCACCATGTGTATAATCAGGAAATTCCATTAATATTACTAAGGGTTTTACTGTGGTTTTTTTACCATTCCAAGTTCCCTGTAATTTTATAGGTTGTACACTATTACCGAAATTAATATTTGCTTTTAATTTACCTTCTACATTTTCAATGATATTTTCTTTATTGATAATTGGTAATGCAGCTTCATAAGCATATGTATTATCACCAGCTAGTCCTATTACAATTACTAATATCAAAAAACTTCTTATTAACATATTACTCTTCATCAGTCTTTCCCCCATAACTTAGTTTTTTACAAATTTATTTATATCTTTTAAAATAGCTAATATAGATATATTACGACATATTATTGGTATATTTTATCATTTATTCATAATACTTCATACAAGGATTTAGCTTTTTTATAGAAATTTTTCTTCTATAGTAATTCATAATACTATATTCTTATTTAATCCTCTCTTTAAAATAATATGTACCTTTGTCAATAATTCATATAGATATCAACGTAATAATTTAATGTACTTATAACTTTTTATTAAACATAACTTTACAGATACCACTTTATCTACAGAGGTCAGTTATTTTCACATTAGAGAAGCTAAAATAAAATTTAAAAATTCTCCTCATGACCTTTGAAAACAGTTGAAAGTAATAAATAATCTTAGTGCAATTTACACAGTAATTACCAATATACTTCAAAAGAACTATTTTAACAGAATTAGATTCAATGACCTTTTTACATTATTCTCAAATAAAGTGGACTTTTGGCTATAATGCTGTATAATGGTTTTATATTAACTATAAAAACTATTAAGGGGGACATTTCCAATGAAAAATTTATTTGATTTAACAGGTAAAGTGGCAATTATAACTGGGGCTTCTAGCGGAATAGGAGTTCAGCTTGCTAAAACTTTCGTAGATCAAGGTGCCAACGTGGCAATACTTGCAAGGAGATATGAAAAATTAGAGGGTTTATCTAAAGAAATTGAAGCTATGGGTGGAAAAGCCTTTCCAGTAAAATGTGATGTTACAAAAGAAGAAGATGTAATTAAAGCAGTAGAGGCTATTATGAATGAATTTGGTAAGATTGATATATTGATTAATAATGCTGGAGTAGCATCTATAGGTTCTGTGGAAAATTTAGAAGAAGCTGAATGGGATAGAGTTATGGATGCTAATGTTAAAGGCACATTTTTAATGTCTAAACATGTTGTAAAACATATGAAGGAAAGAAAATACGGAAGAATAGTTAATATTGCTTCTATTTGTGGGCTTGTAGGTAGTAAAAATGCACCCCTTCATGCATACAATGCGTCAAAAGGTGCAGTAATTAATTTAACAAGAGGCATGGGAACTTCTCTAGTTCAACACGGGATAACTGTAAATGGAATCGGACCTAGTCTTTTCAAAACAGAAATGACAGAAAATTCATTATATAGCGATGACTATTTAAAAATGTATAATACAGTTTGCCCTGCAGGAAGACCAGGAAATACTGATGAGTTAGATGGTGCAGTTATCTACTTTGCATCAGATGCTTCTAGTTATACAACTGGCCAGACATTATTTGTCGATGGTGGTTGGACATCAGTTTAATGCTATTGGCTAATAGACTCTAGATAATAAAAATAAGAGTTTAAAGATATTTTGAGCGAATAATCGTTACTTTAGATCTTTAAACTCTTAATAATTTAGTATATTAATTTTGATATCAAACCTTTGATTTATATTAGATACTTAATAAAATTTTAGCTCTTAAATTTCCTCAGTAGTATCTATCGAAAGTCCTTTTACATGTTTTTTATTCATTAGTTTATCTTTCTTTCTGTAATCTTTACTTTTAAAAACAATGTCTAAATCATATTCTTCAGGATAAAGTTCTTCTTTATCTATATAAATGGATAATCTCTTTTTATTGATTTTAATCTTCTTTTTCATCACCATAACGCCATATTCACCTTTAGAATTTTCTCCTTCGCAAATTATCCCCGTTCTGTTCATAAAACTAATATATACACAATCACCAACATTAAAACTTAATTTTGTATCTTTAATTTCATTAAGTTTTTCTCTTTTTTCAGCTGACTTTAGTTTTTCAACTTTTTCTTGATGAATTGTTAACTCTTTTTCTTTCTTAATTACATTCTCACTCTGTTCCTTATATTCTAAGTAGTTCTTCTCTTCCTTATAAGTTACAGCATGAGCTCTTTCAATTATACCTTTATCCATGCCAAGCCTTAGTGCAATTAAAAACGCATTACTTTCTCCAGCTTTACCAATATTGAGTTTATATAATGGCTTAAGAGTATTAATATCAAATTCCATTGAACCATTTATAAATCCTATATGGTCTTGAGCAAAATCCTTTATTTCACTATAGTGAGTTGTGGCACAAATTACTGATCCCTTCTTGTAGAGTTCCTCAAGTATAGCTACAGCTATGCCCATACCCTCACTAGGATCTGTTCCTGATCCAACCTCATCTAAAATTACTAAGCTGTATTCATCGGCACAGTTTAATATGCTTATTATATTTTTGATATGAGATGAGAAAGTACTAAGATTTTGTTCTATACTTTGACCATCACCAATATCTACTAGTACTTCTGCAAACACCCCAACTTCACTTCCTTTAGCTACTGGTATATGAAGTCCTGCCTGAGCCATTAAAGTCAGTAGTCCTAATGTTTTTAAGGCCACCGTCTTTCCTCCTGTATTAGGTCCTGTAATAATTACTCCTTTATATTCTTCTCCTACTACAAAATTTAGTGGAACAGCGTTCTTCCCTAATAATGGATGCTTAGCATCTTTAATATTTATATAGTTTCTATTATTAAAATCTACTTCTCTTCCTTCTATAGCTTTACTATATTTCCCTTTTGCAAAAATATAGTCATAGTTACTCATGACCTCTATATTTAATTTTATTTCCTTCATATTATCACAAACAAGGTTGGTCAAATTGGATAAAATTTTATATACTTCTTTTTCTTCCTCAAATCTTTCAAAGTCTAATTCATCCTGTATTTTTTTAACCTCTGCTGGTTCAACAAAAACTGTAGAACCACTTTGAGATCTATCATGGATATTTCCATCCATATCCTTTTTATATTCGCTTTTTATAGGAATAACATATCTTCCATTTCTTTGACTTACTAAAGAATCCTGAAGATATCCTTTATATCTTTCATTTCTTAATATACTATCCAATTTACTTTTAATTTTATCTTCTAAAATTATAATCCTCTTTCTTATTTTGTATAATTTGGAGGTTGCTCTATCATCTACCCTTCCCCTTACAATAGCTTTTTCTATTTCCTCTCTTAATCCATCTAATTCAGAGGTTGATAATGCATATAAACTTATAGTTGGCGCAACCTGCTGTTTATCTAACATAAATCTTTTTAGTCTTTTTACTTCCTTAAGAAGTTCAGAAATCATCCCCAAATCCTCTGGTGGAAGAATCATTCCTTTTCCAATCTTATCTCTTACTGCTTTAATGCCATTCAAGCTATGAATTGGTACACTTGAGTTTATATCAACTATAGCTCTAGCTTCCGTGGTTTCTATCATATTTTTTCTAATTATATTTATATCCACATAAGGTTCTAGCTTTTCAATTCTTTCCTTAGCCATATCTGATAGTGCATATCCTTTTAATAATTCCTTTATTTTGCTATATTCTAATAATTCAATTGCTTTATTATTCACTTTTAATTCCTCCATCTGCTCATTTCTTTAATCATTTTAAATTTTTTTCTTATTTTATATTGTGAATAATAAGTCCTATCAATCTATTTGTAATCTTACCCTGTTATAAAATGTCTACAATACCTATTAACTTAGTAAATGTGATTCTTTTAAATGCCATATATAATTTTTCAAAAATTTTCCCTTAAAATTTATAATGTTATAACAAAAAAGACTATAAGTAAACAAACGTTCACTTATAGTCTAAAATTTCGTCCTCTTTATATTTAGAATTATCTACAGCAAAGAAAATCATCCATAAGTATAACTACAATAGCTGAAAAACCTTAACTAAATATATAATTAAGTACTAACAAATTATATACTAATAGTAAGATATAGTTTTTCATAGCAGTATATTACTTATACGAATGGAATTTCTTTATGAAACCTAATTCTAAAATGACGTAAAAAAACCGAGCAATAGCCCGGATTATTACCTCTCTAGACACCTTAAATAAAATAATTAATCAAAATACAGACAGCATACCTTACGTCATACAATTAACAATGAAATAAAATGCACTAACATATTGACTACTTATTTACTGATGTCCTATATTAAGGAGAATGTGAACCCCGCTCTACTAAGTATAAGTCTAAAAAATTTCATAACAAATAAACCTACTAAAATAGGCCAATTTTAAAATTTCTAAAGACTCACTATTCAATTACTTAGTTTAGAACTATCGCACTCATAAAAATCTCCTCTTCATTTTATTATGATACTATTTTATCATTTATTTTTATATTATTCAATAAGTACTTTTTTGATATAGTAAAGTTATCTATATATTAATACAATATAAGTGCTTGAGTTATACTAGTTACTTTTTTCTACTTCTCTATTCTCCCATAGTTATTTAGGGTTATTGTGCTATTTAAAGTAAGCACTCCTATCCATTCATTATACGCTGGTTTTAACTCATCAATATATATACTTTCTCCCCAAGACGGATTTATTTTTTCTTCCACTTCCAATTCTTTAATTATAAACTCTAAATTGTTTTCTATTTTATACTCTTTTATTTGAAACTTGCAATTTTTGGGGTTTTCGACGAAGTCTAATGGTTTTGGTATATACTCCTCCCACTTTTTCTCATCATATATAATTATCTGCTCTATAGCTATTGATATCCTTTTGTCCAGTCTTTGTTTTAACTCTATAGGTAAAACTTCATATAATTCAATATAACAAAAAATTTCATGTTCTGAATTAAAATTCTCTTTATCTTCAATATGCTTTATTGCAAACTCTATTAAATCATCAGCTTTTAAAGTTTTTACATATTCTCTATATTTATATAAATATGCAATTATTTCAGCTGAAGGATTCCCCCAATTTTTATCTATTATTGTCATACTCTCTTCTTCGTTATAATGCCACCAAGGAGCATGAGGGAAATTATTTACTTCTTTTGAAACTGAAAACCATCCCTTTCTTTCTTTATCATAGGAACACTCTAAATAACTTATTGCTTTTTTTATTATTTCTTTTGTTTCTTCAAGACTATCTATTTTTGATAAGTGCCTAAGCGCTACAGATGTTGCCATTGGCGAAGAATATGGTAATCTTATATCTGACTCTATTCCATGTCCAAATCCGCCATCTTCATTTTGAAACTTCTTCAGCTCACATAATACCTTTTTCATATCCCCATTATGAAAATAAAGGTCAAAGATTGCTGCCTCTAATGGTCGAGCATACTTTTTCATGTTTTCAGAAACACCTCTAAAAGATTCTCTACGTAACTTTCTCATTTAAAAATCCCCCCATAATTTTTATTTATCATATTTAAAATTAAGGTTATGTTAAAAAATAGTATTAATCTACAATTATACACCAAAATATCTGTTAATTACATATAATTAACTAATACCGTATTAGTTAATTTTCAAGGAACATCATTCATATTTGTAATTTTAGTAATTATGTCATCTACGACGTAAAAAATACCGTAAATTCACTTATGAATAATACGGCATTTTTATAAGTTGTTCATTTTTTAACTTGTGACGTTTAAAATATAGAACTTACAATATATACTTTATTTGTGAACTAATATTTAAGCGTAAAGTAAACAAGATGTTTACTTATCTCCAGCTCCACAGTACATGACATTAGAGCGTTAGTTAAATGTTAGGGCACAAATATTAGTATCTCTTATTTTTTGTAGAATTTCTTTATTGTTTCACAAACAAAATCTACTTCTTCTTCTTTTAATTCTGGATATATTGGTAATGCTAATATTTCTTTTGATACTTTTTCTGCTACTGGGAAGTCTCCTTCTTTATGTCCTAAGTAACTGAAACATTTTTGCATGTGTAATGGTATTGGATAGTAAATACTATTTCCTATTTCATTTTCTTTTAAGTAAGCTACTAGTTCATCTCTTCTCTCAGCACGTATATTGAATACATAGTATACTGGTTTTTGATCCCCTTTTATTTTAGGGAATCTTATGTATTCACAATCTTGCAATTTTTCCATGTACATATTAGCTATTTCTTCTCTCTTTTTAATGGCATCATTTATATATTTTAATTTTACTGAAAGTACTGCAGCTTGCATACTATCTAATCTTGAATTATATCCTATATAATCATAGTGATATTTTTTAGCTGCTCCATGTACTCTAAACATTTTAGTTCTTTCTGCTAATTCATCACTATTAGTAACTATCATACCTCCGTCACCATATCCACCTAATGTTTTAGTTGGGAAGAATGAAAATATACCCATATCTCCTATAGTTCCTGAATGTCTATAGCTGTCTCCATTACCTTTCCATCTCATTCCAAAGGCTTCTGCTGCATCTTCTAAAACTCTTAAATCATTTTTATTTGCTATTTCCATTATTTTATCCATGTTATTCATTTGTGAAAATAAATGAATTGGAAGTATTCCCTTTGTTTTAGAATTTATTTTTGATTCTATTTGATTTAAATCCATTTCAAAAGTTTCTTCGTCTATATCTACGAATACAGGTGTAGCTCTATGTTTAGCTATACAAGATGTAGATGCTAAGAATGTGAATGGTGAAGTTATAACTTCAGCTCCATTTTCAAAACCTAAAATATGAGAGGCAATTACTAAAGCATCTGTACCTGATGCTACACCTATAGCATGTTTTGCTCCTGTATATTCTTTTATAGCTTCTTCAAAGTTTTTAACTTGTGGTCCAAGTATAAAACTTCCACTTTCTACTACATCAAATATAGCTTTATCAAATTCAGCTTTTTTTTCTAAATATTCTCTTTTAGATGTATAAAAATCAACTTTCACTTATATCACTCTTTCTTTTTATTTTTATTTGATAGCCAAAATTTTTTATGTTTGAACTCTACTTATTTCTATCCTCATATTTCACAAAATATGGATTAGATATAATAAATCAACTAAATAAATCTTTATAATACTTAAGTTTAATTATGCAAGTAAATTATATAAAATTAAAAATTATTTTACTATATTAAGTTATAAGTAAATACTTCTACTTACTTATAATTTAATATAAATTTTGGTTTTATAAACTGGCAAGCAATTATTTCATAACTTTTTCTACTGCTGCTACAAGTTCTTTAGCTACATATTCTGTATCTTCTAAAGATAATGTAGAATATACTGGTAAAGAAATCTCATTAGCATATTGTGCATATGCATTTGGATAGTCTTCTATATTGTATCCTAAATTTTTATATAATGTAAACATTGGTAATGGTTTAAAATGTACATTTGCTGATATATCTTTTTCTGCTAACATTTTTATTACTTCATTTCTTTCAACTTCTCCAAATCCTTTTATTCTTAATGGATATAAATGATATGAAGTTTCTTTAGTTTCATCTTTTTTAAATGGTATTATAGCCCACTCTTTTTCAGCTAACACTTTTGTATAAGTATCAAATATAGCTTCTCTTTTTCTTAACATTTCTTCATATCTTGTAAGCTGAACTAAACCTATAGCTGATCCTATATCTGTCATATTACATTTATGCCCATCTGTTAATATATCATATTCCCAAGCTCCAGCTTTCGTCTTTGATAGAGCATCCTTTGATTGACCATGTAAAGATTGTAATTTAAAATCTTTGTGTAAATCTTCTTTTCCTTTAAAATTATTATCTCCAAAAGTTATTGCTCCACCTTCTGCTGTTGTAAGGTTTTTTACTGCATGAAATGAGAATACATGGAAATCCATTTGACCTCCAACTTCTTTACCCTTATAAATGGCACCTAAAGAATGTGCTGAATCTGATACTAAAATTATATCTTCACGACCTTTAGATTTTAAAACTTCTTTAATAGCATCATAATCTACAGGTACTCCTGCAAAGTCTACTGTATATATAGCTTTAGTTTTTGGTGTTATTGCGTCTTTTAATTTTTCTATATCTATTAAAAAACTATCTTTTGCTACATCTACAAATTTTGGTTTTATATCTCTATGCAAACATACACTTGCTGTAGCTGTATAAGTATAAGGAGTAGTTATTACTTCATCTCCTCCTTTTATATCAAAAGTTTTTAATACAAGTTCTAATCCAGCTGTGGCACTAGATAATGCTACAGATTTATTTGTATGACAATATTCTGCTAAATTATTTTCAAATTGTTGTGTTTTAGGACCTGAAGTTATCCAACCAGATTTTAACACCTCTACTACTGCTTCTATTTCTCTTTCTGTAATATCTGGTGGTGAAAATGGTATCTTTTTCATTATAATCCTTCCCTTCATTTAACAATTGATTTTTTATTTTAAAATAATTTTTATTTATTTATTACCTTTAAAATATCCTGTATCCTTAGTTATATAAATATTTTCTTTCTCATTTATATTATCTTCTAAATAATCATAAATCTTTTTTAAATCCTTTAAAGATAAATTCACTTCATTATTTCCTGGCATAGAAAATATATAGTCTAATATATATACAGGATCTGTCACCTTTAAATTATCTTTATATCTTTTCAGTTCTACCATATTAAAATATTCTGATACAATTTTTAATCCATTTTCTAATTGAAAACTATCTGTAATCTCCCAGCTTTCACTGGTTAAACTATATATATCAAATGTAGAAATTATTTCTCTTATTTCTTTCATGTGATTTTTACCAACAGTAGAGGCAAATAAAATGCCCTCATTTTTTAATACTCTATTTATTTCTTTTAAAGCTTTATTTATATTAGGCACATGATAAAGCATATGATTTGCTATAACTACATTGAAACTTTTCTCTTCAAAAGGAATATTTTCTGCATTTACAATTTTAAAATTAAATCTACTTCTTTTTTCTCCTAAATTTTTTTTAGCATCCTTTAGCATACCATCTGAAAAATCTGTTAATGTTATTTCCCAATTTGAGGGAATATGATTAAAATTTTTATTCCAAAGACTAGCATCACCACAGCCTAGCTCTAATATTTTTATATTAGGCTGCTTTAAGTCTGAGTTACTTAATTCTGATATATTCTCATTACTTATTCTTTTATTATAATTTTTATAGTTTGAACTCATCATACTCAATTCCTGCTTTAGTTCTTTGAAAAACCAGGGCATCCAACCTTCTTTATTTGTACTAAAAAGCTCATGAATAGCTATTCTTGCCCTTAAGTTTGATGCATTTTCATATTGCTGAGCCCAATTTTTGTCAGAATTTATGGCACTTATTATATTTATAAACTTATTCCAATCCATTTCTTTATTAAAATCTATGGTATCCGCCGCTTCATCTATAGCTTTTATAATAGATTGTATATGCTTTATTTTTTTCTTCATTATTTCCTTTTGAATTTCTAAAGACTTTTTAAAATCTTTATGATTCAAATCATACTTCATTATATTAGCTATATCCTCTAGAGAAAGCCCTATAAATTTAAGAGTTAATATCTTTTGTAGTTTACCAAAATCCTCTTTGCTGTACAATCTATGGCCTAATTCATTATGGCTACTGGGAACTAATAACCCTATTTTGTCATAATATCTTAAAGTCCTTATGGTTACTCCAGCTTTTTTAGCAAATTCTCCCGTGGTAAATAATTTTTTTGAGGTATCTTTCATATTAATCACCCCTGCAATAATATATCATGTGTAAGAATTATTATTATATTAACACATGACGTAAGGTAATGAGCAATAGTTATTTTTAAAATCTACATTTTTAATGTATCTCAATCTTTTTTCTTTTGTTGTTATCTTGGTTTGTTTTAGCAATAGTAATCTTTAAAACTCCATTATTAAATGAAGCATCTATTTTATTTTCATCAGCATTATCTATATAAAAGCTTCTCTTAAATTCCCCATAATGCCTTTCACGTCTAACGTAGTTTTCTTTTTTATTTTCTAATGATTTTTGCCACTTTCCCACTTTCAATGGAAGTATAAAAACGTAGTTTGCCACTAGAGAAATTCCTCCTTTATTTTTTCTGTTGATTTTTAATATATTTTCGATCTTTGTCTGTTTCCATTTCTACAATGGTTATTCCATTATCATTTGCAAGTTGATTTATTAAAAATACCATTTACATTTTAACTTTGAATAATTAAGTCATACTTTATCTGAGTTACAAACAAAAAAATACCATATATTCACTTTTGAATAATACAGTATTTTTATAAACTGTTCATTTTTTCACTTGTTACATTAAATAAGAATATTGTTTGCTAAATTTATGCTCATCCACTAATGTTTTCATATTTGAAGTAAGTACCGTAAATATCCATCGCACTATTGGTTATCTTGATAAATGTGTTATCATAAATTCTATAAATGGCACGTGGTATTGCTAACTTCTTTATAAAGGAAGAAGATTTAAAAAATCTAGATTTCTCAAAAGTAATGTATAATTGGGATTGCTGTTAAATTAATTTAATCAAGCTATACTGTAATAAATGAAGGAATATTTTAAGATTTTTAATCAATTCAAATACCTAAAATACTTTTAGCTAACATGCTATCTTTATTAACTTCGAGTACATCCTCAGCGTATTTATATAATAATTCCTCTTTTAATTTATCATTAAAAAATAATATCCACTCTTTATAATTGGCATTTTCCGAATCAAACTCTAATGATTTCTTTGCATAAGAAAATGCAAGTTCATCTGCTAATACTGGGGTTAGAATTATAAAAAGGTGAAATGATATTAGATGACTGACATATGCAAGTTCTTTTTTCTTATTCATTTTCTCAAATTGAAAAAATTTATGTTGTAATAAATAAAATACATTGTTTTTATAAAATGAACTTTCATTACAAAGAGAACTAATATCATCAACGGATATATCAAATATATTATCTATTTCATCATAGGCATAATTATCAATAATCTCTTTAAAATTCATGCAATCTCTCCTTAAAATTAATTACTGTAGATAATAAAGCAATTATTATTTAGACTTATTTTATAAAACCTTCTCTACAGAGTTATTTTATCATAACTTTATATAAAGAGGTTTAATCTTATATTTAAAATTTACCTCCTTTATAAAAAATCTACCGCATTATATAATCTATAATATAATGCTAATTAATAAAATACTGTTATGTAATTGAATTATATAACAATACGAGGTGAAAAAAATGAATTACGTAGAAGATTTGAGAAGTATAGTTGGTCATAGACCTCTTATTTTAGTAGGAGCAGTTGTGATAATTATAGATGATAAAAACAGAATATTATTACAAAAACGAAAAACAACTTCCTATGGAATGTGGGGAATACCTGGTGGATTGATGGAACTTGGAGAATCTACAGAAGATACAGCAAGAAGAGAAGTATTAGAAGAAACTGGCCTAACTGTTGGAAAATTAAAATTAATAGATGTATTTTCAGGCCCAGACAGTTTAGTGAAGGTCCCTAATGGTGATGAGTTTTATGCTGTTACAATTGCATACTATACTGAAGAAACAACTGGTGATCTTAAAATAGATAAAAGTGAATCTCTTGGATTTAGTTTTATAAACCTTGATAATTTACCAGAAAACATTGTAAAAAGCCATAAAAAAATGATTGATAAATTTCTTCAAATATACAATGATTAAATATTTAATTCACAGCTCACAATACGAAATTCATAATTACACTTAAAATTAATCCTTTACGAATTAGCTTTTAAACTAATTTTTACTAGCAATGTATTTTTATCATTTCAACATAATAGGAGATATCGGGATACAATATGAAAACTTAATATATACTCTGGAAAATAAGTTTTCTATAAAAATAGCTTAAATCCTTTAAAATTAAGGATTAATAATGAAGAATGAAGAATTCAGGAAAAAATTCACTAAAAGTGAATTTCTAAAATAAAGTTTATTTTAAAAAACTCCAAAGGCTTTGGCCGTGGAGTTTTAACCATAATTCTTCATTCTTCATTCTTCATTTTTAATTCATTTTGTTTAACATACTTTGTTAAGAGATATATGGTGTCAAAATATACCATATTGTACCATGCAATATCGCATACTAAGTCAATTTATGAGCTTTTATAGAAGTGTTAAAAATATTTAGATAATTTTGAAGAAATATATGGGGAGAAATATATTTAATGTAAAATCATGTATAATTATATATAAATATTCACAGAGAATTTAAATAAAAGTATATAAATCTCATAAAAATATTAAAAATTTTAAAAATTAAGAAGGATTTATTGAATTTTTGTCAAAATAATATAGTCAGTGTGAGGTGGTAAATTTGAGAAATATTGATAATATGAGTTATAATTTAATTAAAAAGGGAATGAATGTAACTATTGCCAGTAATAAGGTAATAGCTAACAACGTTTCAAACTTAAATACTAAAAATTATAAACGACATTATATTGAATTTGATGAGGCATTAAAGAATGAGGTATCTCAAGATTTAATGAAAAAGACAAATGATAAGCATTTAAGTATTAAAGGTGATGAATTAGAGGTTAAAACAGATACCACAAGTAGTATGAGAGAAGATGGAAATAATGTAAATGTGGAAAGTGAAATGACTAGCCAAGCTGCTAACAATTTAATGTATGATGCCTTAGTAAAACAGGCTAATACAAGATTTAATATGAGGAGTATAGTGATTAAAGGAGGTAATTAGCTTTGGAAGCTTTTAGAGGAATGAGAATAAGTTCAAGTGGCCTTTCAGCAGAAAGATTGAGAATGGATACTATAACTGGAAATATTGCTAATGCTAGTACAACAAGAGGGAAAGATGGAACGCCTTATATTAGAAAGATAGCAGTATTTGAAGAAAATTTAACAAATGAATTAAATAAACAAACTGGAAAGTTTGAAGAAAAGCATATGGGGATTAAGGCAGTAGGAGTAGAGGAAGATAAATCTGAGCTTAGAAAGGTATATGATCCATATCATCCAGATGCAAATGAAGAAGGCTATGTTTTAATGCCAAATGTAAATATATTAAATGAGATGGTAGATCTAATTGCAGCTTCAAGGTCATATGAAGCAAATATTACTGCACTAAATTCACAAAAGGCAATGTTGTCAAAAACTTTAGAGATTGGAAGATAGGTGAGTTAGGATGAAAATTAATAGTTTTGTGCCAAATACTAAAATTTTTACTGATGGATTAAAGCCAAAACAATTTGAGAACATGGAAGAAGAACCATCTGCTCAATTTGGGGACTTATTAAAAAAAGAACTTATTAAAGTTAATGATAAGCAAATAGAAGCAGAAAGTTCGACTATATCTTTTATAAAAGGGGATATGGATTTACATCAAACTTTAGTAGCTACTGAGGAAGCTAGATTATCTCTTGAATTAGCAGTACAAATTAGAAATAAGTTAGTGAATGCTTATGAAGAATTTAATAAAATGCAGGTATAGTAAGGAGTACACAGAATGAGCAAGCTATCGGAGAGTATTAATAAACAAAAAGAAAAATTAAAAGAGATGAGCAAGGCTAAAAAGATAGCTTTAGGTATCATAAGTTCCGTTGCAATAATAACACTTATAACTATAACAGTAATCATTCTGCAGCCTAAATATGTTGTGCTGTTTTCAAATATGACGTCAGAAGATTCAGGTGCGATAATTAACAATTTAAAAGAAAAGAAGACTAAATATAAAATAAAAGATAATTCCATATTAGTAGAGAAAAAATCTGTAGATCAGCTTAGAATGGAGCTTTTGTCAGAAGTTTCACTTAAAGAAGGAAGTCACGGATTTGAGCTTTTTGATAATAGTAAAATTGCTCCTACTGATAAGGAATCTAAAATTATGTATCAAAGGGCGCTATCTGGAGAATTAGAAAGAACAATTAAATCATTTACAGAAGTGGAAAATGCAAAAGTAAATTTAGTGATACCAGATAAATCAGCTTTTATAACTAAACCAGCTCCAGCTACTGCTTCAGTTACATTAATGTTAGCAAAAGGTAAAGAACTATCAGAGGATCAAGTAAGAGCTATTGTGGCATTGGTTTCTGGTAGTGTAGAAAACTTACCAAAAGAAAATGTGGCTATTGTAGCTGATGGCTTTAAGTTGTTAACAGAAGATCTTTTTAATGAAGAAGAAAATGCAATAACAAAATCTAAAGATAAACAGTTGGCGACAAAGAAACAAATGGAAGAAGAATATGAGAAAAAAATAATGAATGTTTTAGAGCCAATCTATAAAGAAAAAGTTAGAGTTTCAGTTAATGCAGATTTAAATTTTGATGCTGTTCAACAAAACAAAGTAGAATACGGTAAAGATGGAACAGTTGTAAGTGAACATGAAATCACAACTTCAAACAATACTGAAGGAAATACTTCTGGAAGTCCTGTGGACGATAATATGAATAATGATCAGGATACTAATGCCAGCGGGGAAAACGTTACACATAAGGAAAATACCACCAATTATGAGCTATCTAAGGTAGAAGAAACAGTTATTAAAGCACAAGGTCAAATAGAAAGACTTTCTGCATCTATAGTTGTAGATGGAACAATTGATAATCAAACTAGAGCATCAATAAATAATTTGGTTTCTGAGGCTATAGGTTTTAATAGAAAAAGAGGAGACTCAATTACTGTAGAAGCTCTACAATTTAATCCTGCTGAGAAAGAGTTGGCAGAAAAAGAATTAGAATTAATGAAAGAAGCTGAAAGAATTGCTAAAAGAAATAAACTTATCTATATGGGTATTTTTGGTGTAGCTGCAATAATTATTTTAGCTATAGTTATTTCTGCAATTAGGAAGTCTAAACAAGAGGAGGAAGAGGTGGAAGTTCCAAATTTTGATATGATAATTGGAGATGACGTTAAACCTAAAGAGATATTTGAAACATTAAATTTAGAAGCAGAAACAGAAAAAGAACATGTTGCTAATGAAGTTAGAAAATATGCTTCTAATAAACCAGAGCAAGTTGCAGATATTGTTAAATCATGGCTAGCTGAAGATGAGAGGGGATAATAAATGGCTAAGGTAGAAAAATTATCGGGAGTTCAAAAAGCAGCAATATTATTTATTACATTAGGCCCTGAAGCTTCTGCAGGCATTATTAAAAAGTTACCAGAAAGAGAAATACAGAAGGTAACTTATGAAATTGCTAATATGAGTACTGTATCAGCGGAACAAAGACAAACTATTTTAGATGAGTTCTTAGAAATGAATCAAGCAAAAGAGTACATATTAGAAGGTGGACTTGATTATGCAAGAAATCTTTTATCTAAAGCTTTAGGAACTCAAAGGGCAGCGGAAATATTAGATAAGGTTACAGAAATAACTCAACAATATAGACCTTTTTCTATTGCAAGAAAGGCAGATGCTCATCAGATTATGAATGTAATATCTAATGAGCATCCGCAAACTATTGCTCTTATATTATGTTATTTACAACCGGATAAAGCAGCACAAATCATGTCAGAGTTGCCAGTTGAACTGCAAGCAGAAGTGGCGTATAGAATAGCAACTATGAACACTATTTATCCTGTAGTAGTTAAGGAAATTGAAGAAGTTCTAAATGATAAACTATCAAATGTAATTCATAATAGTGAAACTACAATAGTTGGAGGAGTTGCATCATTAGTTAATATTCTTAATCAAGTTGATAGATCTACAGAAAGAAATATTACAGAAGGGCTTGAAAGAGAAGATGCAGAACTTGCCGAAAAAGTTAAAGAGTCTATGTTTGTATTTGAGGATATCATTACTCTTGACGATGTGGCTATTCAAAGAGTACTTCGTGAAGTTGATAACAAGGAATTATGTCTTGCCCTTAAAGGTGCTTCAGAACAAGTGGCAAATGTTATATTTAAAAATCAATCTAAGAGAGCAGCTGCTACATTAAAAGAGGATATGGAATTCTTAGGACCAGTAAGACTTATGGATGTTGAAAAGGCACAACAAAAGGTTGTATCACTAATAAGAAGACTAGAAGAAGCAGGGGAAATTCAAATAGCAAGAGGTGGAGAAGATGCAATCATCTTATAATGTTATTAAAAATCATTATGTTGTAACAGAAGGTAAGAAAGAGATTTGCACCAAGACACCTTTAGTAATAGATGATTTTGAAGCAGAAGAGGAAGAAAAGAGTGAAAATATTATTGGAAATACTGAGGAGGCCTTGGTATCTTTCGAAAATATAGCGCGAGGTATAGTAGAAAATGCTCACATGCAAAGTAATAAAATCATTGTAGAGGCTACAGAAAGAGCAAAAGAAATCGAAATTGAAGCTTTTAATAATGCAAGTAGTAAAGGATATGATGAAGGATATGGTATAGGGTATAAGGAAGGTATGGAAAAGGCAGTAGCTGAAGGGGAAGCAATTATAAAAAGTGCTAATGCGGTTTTAGCTAATGCTAAGCTTGAATATAAGAATTATATTGAAGAAAAAGAAATCCATATTAGAGAACTTATATATCAAATGACTTCTTCTGTACTTAAAAGAGAGGTTGAAGATAGCGAAGCCATCAATGAAATCATATTTGATGCATTATTAGGAGAAAAAAATGAAGAGTATTTTATTATAAAATGCAATTCAAATCATTTAAGTAGCTTAAAAGGCGAGGTAGAAAATATGAAAAACAAACTTGCCTTTACAGGTGATATCTTTGTTATTGAAGATAATAGCTTAGAAAATGGAGCGGCTACTATTGAAAAGGACAGCGGTAAAATTTTAGTGGACATGGGGTATGTCTGTGAAAAACTTAAAGAAATAATCTTTGAAAGATAGAGATGCAGGTAGGAATGGTGATGTATGATGTTATCCTTAAATTTTAACAAATTAAATGAAAAAGCAAAAAATACAAATTACAACTATATTGAAGGAATTGTTAAAAATGTTATAGGTCTTACAATTGAAGTGCAGGGCATGAAGGCATTTGTAGGAGAAGTATGTACTATATACAATCAAAAAAATGTTGGAATACCAGCAGAGGTTACAGGATTTAAAGCAGATAACGTCATATTGATGCCACTAGGTGATTTGGTAGGGATTGCACCAGGATGTAGAGTTGTACCTAGCGGAAAAGCTTTAAGCGTTAAATGTAGTGAAGAGCTTTTCGGAAAGGTTCTTGATGGATTGGGGAATCCATTAAGAAGTGAAGAAATTTCTACTTATACATTATATCCTTTAGAAGCAATGCCGCCAGATCCATTAAGAAGAAGAAGAATAAAAGATGTACTTCCAACAGGTGTTAGAGCTATTGATGCTTTTTTAACCTGTGGCGAAGGACAAAGGGTTGGTATTTTTGCTGGTAGTGGAGTAGGAAAAAGTACAACATTAGGAATGATTGCAAGGGAAGCAAAGGCAGATGTTAACGTAATTGCACTAATAGGGGAAAGAGGTAGAGAGGTTTTAGACTTTTTAGAAAAAGATTTAGGGGAAGAAGGTCTTAAAAAATCGGTAATAGTTTGTGCTACCTCTGATCAGCCAGCTCTTGTAAGATTAAAAGGTGCCTTTACTGCTACTGCTATTGCAGAATACTTTAGAGATCAGGGTAAAAAGGTAATTTTAATGATGGATTCAGTTACTCGTTTTGCCATGGCCCAAAGGGAAGTAGGACTCGCAATTGGAGAGCCACCAGCTACAAAAGGATATACACCTTCTGTTTTTGCAATGCTACCTAAACTTCTAGAACGTAGTGGTATGTCTGATAAAGGGTCAATCACAGCTTTTTATACTGTACTTGTTGATGGTGATGATTTTAATGAGCCTATAGCGGATGCAGTTAGAGGTATATTAGATGGACATATAGTGTTATCAAGAAGTTTAGCAGCTAAAAATCATTATCCTTCTATTGATATTTTAAGTAGCATTAGCAGGCTTATGCCAGAGATCGCAGAGGAAGGACATAAAGCATCTGCATCAGTAGCCAGAGATTTGTTATCTACTTATAGAGATTCAGAGGATCTAATTAATTTAGGAGCCTATGTAGAAGGTAGCAATGAAAAGGTGGATTTAGCTATAAAATACAATGAGCCTCTTACAAGCTTTTTAAAACAGGGAATTAATGAGAAATGCAATTTTGATGAAAGCATTGAAGGGCTTATGAGTATGTTTAGATAATTGATTAAGTTTTTGGGGTGATATCGTTGGGATATAAATTTAGATTGCAAAAATTGCTTGAATTTAGGCAGGATGTAGAGGATAAAAGTAAGATATCTTTTATGGAAGCTATGTCGGAAAAAAATAGGGTGGAAACGGAGCTAAATTGTCTCCAAGATAGCTATAACAAATATAAGAATATACCATTAAACCTATCAACTATAGAGAAAAAAATAGTTCAAAATTATTTAAATGTGGTCAATAATTCTATCGAAGATACTACAGTACTACTAGATGAGAAAGAAGTAATCGTTGAAGAAAAAAGAGAAAAATTAGTTAAATCGCAGGTAGAAAGAAAGACTGTAGAAATATTAAAAGAAAAAGATTATGGAAGATATATAAATGAAGAAAATAGAAAAGAGCAAAATCAAGCAGATGAATTTGCACTTTATGGATATGTAAGAAAATCTGCTGAAAGGAGGTGAGAATGATGAATAATATCAATACGAATATTTTAGAGGTTTTACAAAACCAAAGCAAACCATCCAGTAATAACAACACAATAAAAGTTAAAGAATCTAAAGTATCAGACTTTGAAAAAGTACTTAAAAAGGTATCAGATCAATCAAAGAACAAAACTAATTCTTTAGAAGATAAAGGTTTTGTTAAAGAAGAGCTATTAGAGGATATCGATGAGAAAGAAGATAATGGTCATAAGGATATAATAGCTATGCTTTTAAACATGTTTTCAGCTATGGGAAATGATAAAAATATCAATATAAATGTAGAAGGCTTAATTGAGAATATTGAAGGAATAGATAACTCTACTTTAGACTTATTAAAAACACTATTGAAAAATGTTGAAGATTTAACAGAATTACTAGATAATAACGCTTTGGCTAAGGAGAATAATCCACTAAAAGATATGTTATTAAAGCTTATGTCAGTAGAAGGAGAAGATAAGGACTTTAACTTAGAAGTAAACAAATTAATAAAAGAATTAACTGAAGCATTACCTAAATTAGAAGATATATCTAAAGCAGGAATAGCTAGTGATAATTCAAAGGTAGAAACATTTAAAGATTTAAATAACACATTAATAGCTGCAAGAGAAGCAAAAGATAATACTGGGAGTGATAAAGTTTCAGTAGAGATAAAACCAGAAGATAAGATTGTAGCTAAGGAAGAAAAAATAGCTATTGAAAATGAAAATAGTAAAAATACTTCTAATGGAGATTTAAAGAAAAGCCTATCTTCAGAAGAAAAACTTCTTGAAAAGCTTATAGGTGATAAGGAAGATGGGAAACTTACAAAGGTAAACCAATTTATGAATGTATTTACTAATTCTAAAATTTCTATGGAAGAAGTAAAAAATGTGGACAAGCTACTTATAAATAAGGTTACTTTTAGTGAAGACATCGTAAAATCTATAAGATTTATGGAGTTAAATAATATTAAAGATTTAACAGTAAAGTTAAATCCAAAGAATCTAGGGGAAGTAGTCATAAACCTTACAATGGAACAAGAAGCTATGAGAGCTCAATTAAAAGCCTCTAATAAAGATACTGTTGCACTTTTAAATGCTAACTTAAGAGACATTACAGAAAAACTAAATGAAAATATTAAAATACAGCAGGTAGAAGTAGCTATATATAGCGATGATACAACTTATTTTAGTGGCAATGAAAGAGAAAATCGTCAAGGATTTAATGGAAATCAAAGTAAAAGCAAGGTTTCATCTGTAACGGAAGAAATTGAATTAGAAGCAGAAGCTTCTATCGTAGATGATAGCTCATTAAATATGCTTATATAGGAGGTGAAAGTTTTGAAAGTTGATAACAATACAAAAGGTATGTTTGATATGTGGCAAAGCAGAGTAAACGTAGGTAATAAGAGATCAGAAGAAGATAATAAAAATGCAGATGGAGAATGGAAAATAACTGAAAGTGATTTTCAGCATAAGTCTGCTACAGAAAGAGGTACTAAAATTGTTACATCTGGACAGGATTTAAATAGAAATGTATCTTTTACAGAAAAAGGTACTCCAGTTGTTAAACCTGGACAGGATTTAAATAAAAATGCCTTTCTACAAATACTTGCAGCAGAGCTTGCTAACCAAGATCCAACCAGCCCTCAGGATAGTACAGCATATGTTGCACAAATGGCGCAATTTGCTGGCCTTGAACAGATGAATAACTTAAATACTACTATGAGATTGTCTTCTGCTACTTCACTAACAGGAAAATTTGTAGCACTAGATGCTTATAATGCTAAAGGTCAACAAGAATTTGGTATGGTTACTGAAGTTTATAAAATAGGGTCGNNCCTTTTGATCATATCATGAAAATTAGAGATGGTGAAATAAAGGAGTAGCCTTTTGATCATATCATGAAAATTAAATCATAAGTTGTGGTGAGTTTTGTGGGATACAGAGTAATTAATGGAGTTTTACATCCTGTAGGTAATTTTATAGGTACTGAAGATAAAAAATCCATTAACAATGAAAAGTCATGTGGCATTAAAAAAGAAAAGGTCTTTGATGATTTTTTAAAAGATGAGGTCAATAAGACAGAAGGGTTTGTATTATCAAACCATGCTGCATCAAGACTTAAAGAAAGAAATATAGAACTTAATAAAGAACTGATGGGAAAAATCAATGAGGGAATAAACAAAGCAAATGAAAAAGGCAGTAGAGAATCTCTAATTTTATATGAAAATATTGGACTGATTGCCAGTATAAAAAATAGAACGATAATAACTGCCATAGATAAAAATGAAAATCAATCAAATGTAATAACAAACATTGACAGTGTTGTATTACTATAGGCTGGACCATGTGTGGAGGCCATATTCTTATTGAACGATGGAGATAAGAAAAGTTTAAATTATAGGGGGAAAATAATATGTTAAATGCAATGTACTCAGGAATTTCTGGATTAAATGCCAACCAAAAGAAATTAGACGTAATAGGTAATAATATAGCTAACTCAGGAACTACGTCTTTTAAAAGTTCAAGAGTTACCTTTCAAGATAGTATGAGACAAAGCATGTCAAAGGCAACAGGCTCAAGCTTAAATGTGGGTGGTACAAACCCAAAACAAATAGGTATGGGTGTTCAACTTCAAAGTATAGATGTAAATATGGGACAAGGTAGCCTTCAGCCTACAGGTAGACCACTAGATGTAGCTATAGACCAAGCTGGATATTTCATAGTATCTAAAGGTCCTATAGATGGAACGATTACTCTTAATAATCAAACAATTAGTGGTGGGGGCATGGAAAACTATTTCACTAGAGATGGTGCTTTTAGATTAACTAGTGAAGGATATTTAGTAACTCCAAATGGATATAGAGTAATGGGATATGCAATTAATGAGTCTATAACTCATGGTGCAGACGGAATAAAAGCTAAATTTGCAGATGCAGATGAAGAATTGAAAGCAGGTACTGATTTAGTTCCTTTAGCAATACCAGAAACGGTAACAAAAGGTAGTGAAGAGATGAGAATACAAAGCTATTCTATAGAAAAGGATGGTCTTTTAAAAGCTACCCTTGCTGATGGTTCTGTTACAGTACTTGGACAGCTTGCTATGGCTACCTTTAATAATACAGGAGCATTAGAGGGAGTAGGACAGAATATGTATACTCCAACTAGTAACTCAGGAGCTGCAATGGTGAGAACAGGTAAGGGGGCTACAGCTGATAATGGCAAAGCTTACGGTGATATGATTCAAGGATGTCTTGAAATGTCAAACGTTGACCTTGCTGAGCAGTTTACAGACATGATAGTTGCCAGCCGTTCTTTCCAAGCTTGTAGTAAGGTTATAACTACAGGAGATGAAATACTTCAAGAGCTAGTTAACTTAAAAAGATAGTTAAACCAATTGACAGGGGATAATTCTTTACTTAAAAGATAATTAAAGAAACAATTTACAACTATGGATATTACTCAGCAGCATGGGAGTTTGTAATCTACACTCTAAAATTTATGAGTAACCCTTAAAATAAAAAGTAATTGCTGCTTAAAAATATAATTTTAAAATTCTCATATGCTGCTGGTAATTATCCTAAATTGATTATTAACAATTTTCAATTCTTAAATTAAAGAACTAATTAAAACTAGATTGACAGAGAGAAGTTGTACTATGGATATTAATTAAATTTAAAATTCTCAGATTACTGAGAATTATCCCAAATTTTCCATTGTGAATTCTCAATCGTCAAATTAGATTAAAGAACTAATTAAAATCAAATTGACAGAGAGAAAGTTGTGGATGTGAATATTAATTAGATTTAAAATTCTCAGGTCACTGAGAGTTATCCTAAATTGTTCATTATCAATTTTCAATTCTTAAATTAAAGAACTAATTAAAATTAAATTGACAGAAGAAGTTGTAGTATGGATATTAATTAAATTTAAAATTCTCAGATCACTGAGAATTATCCTAAATTGTCCATTCTCAATTCTCAATTGTCAATTGCATAAGTAGGTGAAGTTATGATAAAGGTTACTACACTTAATAAAAAAGAGATAGTTCTTAATTGCGACCATATTGAAAAGATGGAAGCAGTACCTGAGACAATTATTACTTTGACCAATGGAAAGGTGTATTTATTAGCTGACACCATTGATGAAGTTGTGGAAAAGGTAATTGAATATAAAAATAAAATTTATAATTCAAAATTTTAGGAGGGTATGGATGTGAAAAAGCAAGATTTGCTAACAGTAATTGGACTTGTTACCGCTATAGCACTTATGATTCTAGGTATGCTAGGTGGAAGCAGTCTCATGATATTCTTTGATCCATTCTCCATTGCTATAACAGTAGGGGGTTCTGTAGGAGCACTTTTAGTTTCTTACCCAATGAAGGAAATTAAAAGGCTTGGTAAGGTTATAGTTGAAACTTTTAAAGAAGAAACTACTTCAAAGGTAGATACAATAACGCTTTTTACTAACTTATCCAGAAAAGCAAGAAGAGAAGGATTATTATCACTTGAGGATGATATATCAAACGTTGAAGATGAATTTACAAGAAAAGCATTAAATATGGTAGTTGACGGCATTGAGCCTGAGGCAATAAAAGAAATAATGCAACTTGAAATTGTGGAGCTTGAAAAGCGTCATGAGGATGGATCTGCAATGCTAAAATCCCTAGGCGCTTATGGACCAGCTTTTGGTATGTTAGGTACACTTATTGGACTTATACAAATGCTTGCAGACATGAATGATGCTGCAAACTTAACAAAAGGTATGGGAAAGGCACTTATTACTACTTTTTATGGTTCTATTTTAGCGAATATAATAGCTATACCAATGGCACAAAAGCTTGATTATAAAACTGCTCAAGAAGTTAATAGTATGGAGATGATTATTGAAGGGGTAATTGCCATACAATCAGGGGTAAACCCAAGAATTGTTGAGGACAAGTTAACTGCTTATTTATCACCATCAGAAAGAGACGAAATTAAGGCTATGGGTATAAATAACAATGAGGTGGTAGAAAATGTCTAAGAAGAAAAATGAAATTAAAACAGATGCTTGGATGAATACTTTTGCTGATACCATGACTCTGCTTTTAACTTTCTTCGTTTTACTCTATTCATTTTCAACAGTAGATGCAGAAAAGTTTCAACAAATATCAGCATCTTTTCAAGACATGTTTTCAGGTAAAGCTAATACTAGCATGCTAGAGTTTAACATAGCATCTGGACAAGTACCTGTGGTAGGTAAACCTGAAAACACCACCGATTCTTTAAATGTAGATAATCAGGATATACAGGATAATTTATATGAGCAAGTGTCTAATTTAATTTCAGAAAGTAATCTTCAAGATGATGTTAAGGTCTTTGAAAATGAAAAAGGAATTAACATACAGCTAAAAGAAGCGGTGCTTTTTGAATCAGCTAAGTCAGAACTGCTCCCAAATAGCAAGAAGATATTGAATGAAATTAACACATTAATATCAAAGATAAATAACAATATAATAATTGAAGGTCATACTGATAATATGCCTATTAGTACGGCGCAATTTCCAAGCAATTGGTATTTATCTTCTGCAAGAGCACTGAGTGTATTAGACTACTTTCTGATTGATAAAAAACAGGCAAATCCTGAAAGGTTTATTGCTAACGCTTATGGTGAATATGATCCAATAGTACCAAATGATAGTGATGGAAATAGAGCAATGAATAGAAGAGTTAATATTATTATTGTTACTGAGGAAAAGGAGTAATAACTTATGGGTGAAGATAATAAAAAAGGTAATATTCTTAAGATTATTTTAATAGTACTTTTAGTTTTAATATTAATAGGAGGAGCAGCTTTTGCAGGATTTTTTATAGCTACTAAAAATTCTCCAAAAAATGATTCAAATGCAGCAACTACTGGAACTAATGTTTTAAAAGATGAAGTTTTCTTTGAAGTAGACGAGCTTTTAGTAAATTTAGCAGATGAAGGTAAGGCAAGATATTTAAAAATTAAAATAGCATTAAGTTATCAAAATAATGGAGCACTTACTAAAGAACTTGAAACTAAAAAGCCAAAAATAAGAGATATAATTGCAAATACTCTAAGAACAAAGAAAACTACTGATTTATCACCAGAGGGAATAGATCCACTTAAAAAGGAACTAAATGAAAAGGTGAATGAAATCTTAAGCGAAGGAAAAATAGTTGATGTGTATTTTTCAGAAATTTTAGTTCAGTAGGTGAGACGTAAATGGATGTACAGTTTTGGAAAAGCCTAATACAGCTTTTGATTTTCCTACCTTTTATACTATTTTTAATATATCTACTTGGTAAGTTGACTAATAAATTTTATATTTCACCACCAGGTAGATATATGAAAATAGTAGAAAGACTTCAATTATCCAAGGATAGTTTTATCATGGTTATTAAAATTGGAGATAAAGGATATTTAATGAGCTCAAATAATAATAAAACAGAAATTCTAAAAGAATTAACTGAAGAGGAGCTTTTAAAAGCAGAACAAAACAGTAAGCAGTATTATGGTACTAACTTTAATAACAGCTCTAATTTTGTAACAAATTTAATAAGAAAAAATCATAAGAAGTAGCAATTAAACAAAAATGAAGAGGACGATTTTATGAAAAGTAAGTACAGTAAACATTTAAAAGTGATTTTATTTGCAGCTATGATAATATTCTTTAGCTATAAGGTTGCATATGCTACTGCTGGAAATAGAATTCCTATTCCAGATGTGAGCATTAATTTTAATAACGGAGATACCAATCCAAAGGAATTTGTAGATAATATAAAGCTAATATTACTGCTTACAGTTCTTACAATACTTCCTTCTATAATAATAATGACTACAGGATTTGTAAGAATTGTAACTGTATTATCACTGCTTAAAAATGCACTAGGAGTTCAACAATCTATTCCAAGGCAAATTATAATTGGACTTTCACTGTTTTTGACTTTCTTTGTGATGGCACCAACCTTTGGAAAGATTAACAATGAAGCTATTACCCCTTATATAGACAATAAAATTTCTACAGAGGTGGCTTATGATAAAGCAGTACAGCCTCTAAAAGATTTTATGTTAAAGCAGACAAGGGGGAAAGATTTAAAGTTATTTTTAGAGGTTGGCAAATTAGAGGATACTGTAAAAACTATAGTGGATGAAAATAATGTAGAAGTTCCATCTTATGATGAGGTACCTCTATATGCAGTAGTACCTGCTTTTATAATAAGTGAACTTAGAACTGCCTTTGAAATAGGATTCCTTTTATTTATACCATTTTTAATTGTAGATATAGTGACCTCTAGTGTACTTATGGCAATGGGTATGTTTATGCTTCCACCAGCAATGATATCACTACCTTTTAAACTGTTGTTATTTGTATTAGTAGATGGATGGAATTTAATTTCTCAGTCTTTAATTATGAGTTTTAAGTAGTGAGGTGAGAGTATGTCAGAAACTTTAGTAATATCTCTATTAAAAGATTTAATAAAAACATCTCTTGTTATTTCAGCACCAATGCTTATAGTGGCTACAGTGGTAGGTCTTATCATAAGTATTTTTCAAGCCACTACACAAATACAAGAGCAAACACTAACCTTTGTACCTAAGATTATTGCAGTGGCTTTAATTGGACTTTTAATGTCTAGCTTTATTATAAATACTATGACTACTTTTACAGAATATATTTTTTCAATCATAGCTAATATGTGATTTTAGGTGGGGGAAATTTTGATAGATTTAACAAACATAAGTGAATTAATAGCATTTATATTAGTGTTTTGTAGGCTGACATCCTTTATTATGTACGTGCCAGCTTTCTTCCCAAGTGGTACTATTCAAAGATTCAAAATAGGGTTATCTCTAGTACTAACTTTTATATTTGTACCACTTATTAATATAACTAATTTAACAATAAATAATCCTGCCACTTTTATAGTATTAATTGGAAAAGAAATACTTGTAGGACTTGCATTAGGCTTTATAACTACATTATGCTTTAGTGCAGCTCAAATGGCAGGGCAATTATTAGATTTTCATGTTTCTTTTTCCATGTCATCATTATATGATCCTATATCTAATGAAACAGTAAGTATATTAGGAAGAGTTTTTTATTGGATGTGCGTAATAGTGTTTCTACTAATAGATGGACATCACATAGTAATAAATTGTTTAGTAGAAAGCTTCCAATTAGTAAATATAGGTGAATTAGCTTTAAAGCCTGAATTAGCTACTTATATGATTCAGGTAATAATAGAGTTTTTTACCATTGGACTAAAGATAGCAATACCTATTGCACTGATAATTATTATAACGGATTTTACTTTAGGACTTGTGGCTAGAGTAATGCCACAGCTTAATATAATGATGCTTGGTATGCCTATAAAAATATTAGTAGGATTATCTTGTTTTACACTATCTCTTCCTGTATTTATGAAGATGATTGTAAGTAATTTTGATACAGTACTTGAGGCTATAAAAGGATTATTTAATATAATGCCTTGTGTATTTGTATTTTTCGCCAGTGAAAGTGGTGAGAAAACAGAGGAAGCAACACCAAAGAAAAAGAGTGATGCTAAGAAAAAAGGGCAAGTTGCCAAAAGTAAAGAATTAACTTCTGCACTAGGCCTTTTAGCTATAACCCTAGTAATATCAGTTTTAGGTGGCTATATAGTAGATAGTTTAAAACAAACCTTAATTATGTTTTTAAGAGATTATCCTACGATGTCTATAGATAATAATAGCTTAAGGGGAATATTTATAACTTCTTTTATTAGGATAGCTATAATATTTTTACCTGTAGCTGTACCAATATCAATTATGGGGATTTTGGCTAACGTAGCCCAATCCGGTAAAATACTTACCTCAGATCCATTAAAACCTAAATTAGAAAAAATTAATCCTATTAGTGGATTTAAGAGAATGTTTTCCTTAAAAGCAGTAGTAGATTTAATAAAAAATCTAATCATCATTATAATTATCGCTTATGTTGGATATAAGTTTATACTTTCAAATTATGGGCAGGTATTAAACTTTGGTGGTTTTAGAGTAGAAGCAATTATAACTTCTTTAGGAGAATTGATAGTTGAGATATTATCTAAGGTAACCTTAGTTATGATTATTATAGGTGTTATTGATTTTGTATATCAAAAGTATCAATTTAATAAGGATTTAAAAATGACTAAGCAAGAGGTTAAGGAAGAATTTAAACAACAGGAAGGAGATCCTGTTGTTAAAGGTAAGATAAAACAAAAGCAAAGAGAAATGTCCATGAAACGGATGATGCAAAGTATTCCAGATGCTACAGTAGTTGTAACTAACCCAACCCATATAGCAGTAGCATTAAAATATGAAGAAAACACAAAATCAGCTCCTAAATTAATTGCAAAGGGACAAGATAATATAGCTATTAAAATTAAAGAAATTGCTAAAGAAAATAACGTTCCAATAATTGAAAATAAACCCTTAGCAAGGCTTATATATAGTGAAGTGGAGTTAGATGCGGAAATACCATATGAAATGTATCAGACTGTTGCAGAAATTTTAGCCATAGTTTATAAGCTAAATAAGAAAAATAGAAATTAACTCAGTCAGTTGAAAATTGACAGTAGACAATTGATAATTAAGTTGAATTTAAATTTCAACCAAGTAATCTTTACTAAATTACTTTTATAAAGAAGAGATAAATGCAAATTTTCTCCTTTAAAGGAGAAGTATCTATAATTGTCAATTTTCCATTGTCAATTATCCATTGATGAAGCTTATATAGTAAAAGAACAAAAAGAAAAATAAACTTATAGTAGAGGATGAGAATTATGAGATTTTTTCAAAACTTTGATATAAAGAAAAATGCAGATGTTATTATAGCCTTTGGCGTTATTGGAATTGTACTTATGATTATAATTCCTCTTCCTCCAGTACTTTTAGACATCTTCTTAGCAATAAATATTTCAATATCCGTTATTATAATGCTTATTACAATGTTTACCACTAGCATACTTCAATTGTCAGTGTTTCCAACACTGTTACTGGTAACAACACTACTTAGATTATCACTTAATATATCTTCTACTAGGCTAATATTAGGCGATGGATATGCTGGAGATATAATAGAAACCTTTGGACAGTTCGTTGTTAGAGGTGATTATGTAGTTGGTATTATCATTTTCTTAATTATTGTTATTATACAATTTGTAGTTATTACTGCTGGAGCTGGTAGGGTATCAGAAGTATCGGCAAGATTTACTCTTGATGCTATGCCAGGTAAACAAATGAGTATTGATGCGGATTTAAATGCAGGAATGATCAGTGAGGAAGAAGCAAGAGAAAGAAGAAAAAATCTTCAAAGAGAAGCAGACTTCTATGGAGCTATGGACGGAGCATCTAAGTTCGTTAAAGGAGATGCTATAGCAGGTATTATAATCACCATAATAAATATTGCTGCAGGAATTATTATTGGAGTGGTGATGAAGGGATGGGACATAGGAGATGCAGCTGCTAAATATACTATACTTACCGTTGGGGATGGATTAGTATCCCAAATACCAGCGTTATTAATTTCTACTTCTTCAGGTATATTAGTTACTCGTTCTGGTAGTGATGAAAACTTTGGTCAACAATTAGGAGCACAGTTAACAGCTTTTCCCATGGTTATAGCAATGGGAGCAGTAGTTTTACTTGTACTTGCCATCATACCAGGTATGCCAAGTGGAATTTTTATTTTACTATCAGCAGCTAGTGGATATAGTGCACATTTATTACATAAAGATGAAAAACAAAAAGTTATTGATGAGATGGAAACAGAAGAAAGAGAAATCATTGAAACGGAAAAACGTGAGCCTGAAAATGTAATGAATTTAATTTCAGTAGAGCCATTAGAAATAGAAATAGGTTATGGACTTATACCTTTAGCAGATGATGCTGCAGGAGGAGATTTGGTGCAAAGAATTTCTTCTGTTAGAAGACAATGTGCTATAGAAATGGGAATAGTCGTACAGCCAATAAGAATTAGAGATAATTTAAGACTAAAAACCAATGAGTACGTAATTAAAATTAGAGGAACGGTAATAGCCAAATCAGAACTTATGCCGAATATGTTCTTATGTATGGATCCAAGTAATGAGGATATTACTATGCCAGGAATTAGAGCTATAGAACCGACTTTTGGTATACCGGCACTTTGGATTAATAAAGATCAAAGGGAAGAGGCTGAAATTAAGGGACTTACAGTAGTAGATCCAACCACCGTAATGATAACTCATTTAACAGAAACTATTAAGTGTCACTGCTATGAATTATTAGGACGTCAAGAAACTAAGATGATTATAGATTCAGTTAGTGAAAAGTATAATACAGTAGTTGAGGAGCTAATCCCAGATTTAATGACTATAGGAGAGGTACAAAAGGTATTACAAAACCTATTAAAAGAAAAAATATCAATAAAAGATATGGTAACTATATTAGAGTGCTTAGCAGATAATTCTAGAAATACTAGGGATATAGAATTGTTAACTGAATATGTAAGGTTTGCACTAGGAAGAAGTATATGTAATGAACTTGTAGATGAAAGTAATAGTATTACAGTATTAACGTTATCACCGGATATAGAAAATATGGTATCTAATAGTATTCAAAAATCTGTTCAAGGTTCTTTCCCAGCAATGAACCCTGATATAACTACGAATATTTTTAAATCTTTAAGAGATCTTTTGGATGTTACATATTTTAATAATAATATTCCAGTGATATTGGTTTCACCTAAAATTAGACCAGCTTTTAGAAAACTTATAGAAATGGTTTTTCCAAGCCTTATGGTATTATCCTTAAATGAAATACCAAATGATATTGAGATAAAAGCTGAAGGAGTTGTATCTGTGTAATGATAATAAAAAAATATGTAGCTACCAATATGAACGAAGCTCTTACTAGAATTAGGCAGGAGTTAGGAAAAGATGCAGTTATTATAAGTCAAAGAAGAATTAAAAAAAATGGAATTAAAGGCTTCTTTGGGAAAAAAGTCTTAGAAGTTACAGCAGCAACAGAATCAAATGAAAAAGAAAACTTCGAAGTAGATTTAGATATTGTGAGACCAAAAGAGCATCGTAAAGAAGATGAGAAAAATCTAATAGATGCCATATTAAGAAGCCAAATATCAAGAAATAATGATAAGTTCAGTGAAACTAAAAATGTTAGAAATGATGAAGTGCTTATAGAAGAGAAAGAAAATACAGAAATATACAAAGAGGTTATGGAAATGAAAAATATGATTACTTCTTTGCTAAATGGTGAAATAAATAGTTCTATAGGAGATACAGATAAAACAAACTTAGGTTTAATTTTAGAAGATGCAGATGTTTGCACGGAAGTAACAGAGAATATATTAAACTCCATAAATTCTGGGGGAAGTGAAGAAGAAAAACTAGAAGAAGTAAAGAAAATAATAGGAGACATGGTTAGTATTGAAGAATTAGATGTAGAAGGTACAGTAGCATTTATAGGTCCCACAGGAGTAGGAAAGACCACGACCATCGCTAAATTAGCAGGGAGATTAGCTTTAGTTGAAAAAAAGAAGGTAGGGCTAATTACTATAGATACGTATAGAATAGGGGCAGTAGAACAATTAAAAACCTATGCTGAAATTATGAACATCCCTTTCAAAGTAGTATTTACTATGAAAGATATGGAAGCTGCTATAGAAAGTATGAAAGATTGCGAGACTATTTTAGTTGATACTACAGGTCGTAGTAGCAAAAACACCATGCAACTGTCAGAACTTAGAGCTTTTGTTGAAAAGACAAATGCTAAAAGCGTAAACCTTGTTGTTAGTGCTACTACAAAAAACAAAGATATCAAAATTATTTCTGATTCTTATAAAGCTCTAAACTTTAATAGAGTAATAATAACCAAATTAGATGAAACTTCAACTTATGGATCAATATTAAATATTATTAAGGAGGTTGGAGTACCCTTAAGCTTCATAACTACAGGCCAAAATGTTCCAGAGGATATTAAATGTCCAGAAAGTAGTGAGATTGCTAGCTTAATAATAGGGGAGAAAAATATATGTTAGATCAAGCATCAACATTAAGACAACTAGCAGATGAGAATTATAGAATTAACTGCAGAAATGAAAATAGAGCTACTAAAATATTGACTATTACCTCTGGCAAAGGAGGAGTAGGTAAAAGTAATATAGTGGTGAATTTAGGTATTACTCTTCAGAAAATGGGAAAAAAGGTATTAATATTTGATGCAGACATAGGTATGGGAAATGATGATGTATTAATTGGATGCTTTCCTAAATATAATATTTTTGATGTGATTTTAAATAACAAAAATATTGAAGATGTAATAATAGAAGGACCTTTAGGAATTAAACTTTTACCTGGAGGATCTGGTCTTTCAAGGGTGGATGATTTAACAGAGATACAACGTAAAAGTTTTTTAAATAAGCTAGAAAATATAGAGGGCTTTGATTATATTTTGATGGATACCGGTGCGGGAATAAACAGAAGTGTCTTAGGATTTATAGCTTGTAGTGATGAGTTTATAGTAATAACCACACCAGAACCGACTTCATTAACAGATGCTTATAGTCTTATTAAGGCTGTAAGTAATTTTAAAATTAGAGAAAGTGGAAGTGTAATAGTTAATAGAGCTCTAGATGGGGAAGAAGGAGCTGAGACTTTCACAAAATTTAGCAATGCTTCATCAAGGTTTTTAAATGTTAAATTAAATTTTTTAGGCATGGTTTCTGAAGATGTTAAATTAGTGAAATCTGTTAGAGAACAAAAACCACTTTGTATTAATTATCCAGATTCAGAAGCAGCAAGAGATATAGAAAATATTGCAAAAAAATTAGAGGGACTTGTACTTAGAGAACATAACTCAGGAGTACAAAGGTTATTTAAAAAGATATTTAGTATTTTTTCATAGGGGGATAGCCATGACATCAAATATAAATTTTTATCCTAACAATAGAATAAAAGTTATCACTGAAGAGGGATATGCAAAAAGCATAATTCAAGAGGTAGATGAAAGGACGTTATCCATAGGAATACCAATAATAAACCACACTTATATAGCTATGAGACAGGGAGAAGTTTATGAAGCTATATATAATGATGGAAATGGAAATGTTTTTAAGTTCAAAATAGATGTAATTGGACGTAAGTTTGAGACGGTACCACTTATAGTTATAAGTAAGCCTTATAGCATACAAAAAATACAGAGGAGAGCAAATGTAAGGATTAATTATACAGGTATAGTAAATTATTATTTAACGCCTAATTATCCAACACAGAACTTAAAAAATTACGATATTTTAGATTTTAATGTAGGATATGCATTGGACTTAAGTGGCGGCGGCATGAAGATAAAAATTGCAGAAGAAGTTAAGAAAGATGACTATATTATAACTCAGTTAAAAATTGACAATGAGGATATTATGGCATTGAGCAGGGTAGTTAGAGTAGAACGGGATAAAGAAGAAAAATATGTTTGTGGATTAATTTTTGTATCCATTGAAGGAAATGAAAGAGAAAAATTAATTAAATATATATTTAATGAAATGAGAAAAACACTTAAGACTAATAGGGGTGATGGACGTGAATAGTGCTGTAGAAACAAAAGGGGAAATTGTAAAAAAGTATATACCACTAGTTAAATATATTGCTTCTAGAATTATCATGGGGAAAACTAAATATGTAGAATATGAGGACTTAGTCAGCTATGGTATGGTAGGTCTTATGGACGCCTTAAACAAATTTGATGTTAGCAAGGGAATGAAATTTTCAACCTATGCAGCTATAAGAATTAAAGGGGCTATGATAGATGAACTTAGAAAAAATAGCCCTATTTCAAAAGGTTCCATGGATAAGCTTAATAAATATAATGATGCTATTGAAAAATTGCAAAATAAATTATTAAGGGAACCAAATAACTATGAGATAGCAGAAGAATTAGGCGTATCTATTCAGGAGGTTACTCAAGTTGAAAACTACATTAATTATATCTCAGTAATATCTTTAGAAACTTTAATGTTTAGTGAAGAAGATGAGATTCCATTGATAGGAACTATTGAAGATAAAAAAAGTCCAAGCCCAGAAAAATCTTTAGAAGAAAAAGAGATATTAGAATATTTAGCTAAATCCTTAGATTTATTAAGAGAGAAAGATAAATTAGTAATTACACTTTATTATTATGAAGGACTTACTTTAAAGGAAATAGGAAAGATTTTAAATGTTTCAGAATCAAGAGTATGTCAACTTCACAGTAAAGCATTAATAAATTTAAGAAAGATATTTAAAAAACTTAGATATGAGATTAATTCTTAAATCATTTAAATCCACAACTTAGACAATTGAGAATTGACAAAGGACAATTGACAATTAAGGTAGAAATTATTTTTAATCAAACTAATTTCTTTAATAGATTTTTTTACTAGCAATACAATTGCTAGTCTTTTATAAAAAGTTATTTTATGACTTAAAAGAATAAATCAATTCAAGACCTCTCTTATAGAAGAGAAGTTTCAATAATTATCTATTGTTAATTGTCAATCTTAAATAGTTTAAGTCCATAACTTAAAGCGATTGAGAATTGACAAAGGACAATTGACAATTAAAGTAGAAATTATTTTTAATCAAACTAATTTCTTTAATAGATTTTTTTACTAGCAATACAATTGCTAGGTTTCTTATAAAAAGTTATTTTATAACTTAAAAGAAGAAATCAATTCAAAACTTCTCTTATAAAAGAGAAGTTTCAATAATTCTCCATTGTCAATTGTCA
>NZ_DKLM01000147.1:0-17249 GCF_002455975.1 Clostridium sp. UBA6640 | reverse complement strand
GATGAAATAGATGTAAAATTCGGAGAACTGAGAAGAGAGTTTAGCGAAACAATATTAGAACTTCAACAGGAAATATTAGAATTAAAAGAAAAATATGATGTTAAGTATAATGAAAAAGATTACGATAATATATTAGAAGAAAAATTAGAATTACTTAATATGCCTATAAATGTACCTATAATTAAAGAAAAATCAGAGGAAGAACAAAGTGAATCAATTAATCTTGAGGAAGTAAAGAAAGAAACAAAGGAAGAAACTTTAGAAAATAATATAAAAATTCAACAAATAAAAGAGCTCTTTGAAGAAAAACTTAGCATAGAGGAAATAGTTGAAAAATCAGGCCTAGGAAAGGGTGAAATATTATTAATAAAGGAGTTATATCTAAAATAAAGGAAAATATAAATTTCATTGCTGATAGAAAGATACTACTAGGTATAGGTATAGGCATAATTATAGGAACAATATTTATGGGGTTTTCTAAGCTCAATTATGAACTTAGTGACGCGCAAATAGAAGTTAAAGCAAGGGCTTTAGGAATGAAATATCCTGATGAGGTAAAAATTATGATTAACGATGAGGTGAAAAAATGATAAGAGGATTATATAATGCTGCTTCTGGTCTTATAACTAGTGAAGCAAAACAAAATGTAATAATGAATAATATTGCAAACTCGAACACTACAGGATATAAATCAGAAAATTTATCTATTAAAAGCTTTGATGAAGTTATGATATCAAATAAAGATAGAAGCGTTAACGGTAAAAATTATAGGGTTAATATAGGAACATTAAGCAATGGCGCAGAAATAAATGAAAAAAATATAGACTTTACTCAAGGATTAGTTAAAGATACAGATAGTAGCTTTGATTTTGCATTAGAAGGAAATGGTTTTTTCACTGTTCAAAGAACAGGAGTTAATGATGCAGGTAACTACTATACTAGAGATGGACATTTTCAAGTTAATGCAGCAGGATATCTAGTAACTTCAAATGGGGAGACGGTATTAGGTAGAAATTTGATGACTAACGTATTAGAGCCAATAAATGTAGGTAATGGAGAGCTTAACTGCGATAAATTAGGTAATATTAAAATAAACGGCAATATGACTTATAACTTTGGAATTGTAGATTTTGAAAATTATGATGGATTAAAAAAGGTTGGACATAATTTATATGAAGGAAATAATCCGCAATTAGCGCAGAGAGCTATAGTTAGACAAAATGCCTTAGAGGGATCTAATGTGGAGGTAATTGAAGAAATGTCTGATATGATGGCTGTTATGAGAAACTTTGAAAGTGATATAAAGGTTTTGAAAACACTAGATGAAACTTTAGGCAAGGCAGTTAACGAAATTGGTAAAGTGAGATAATAGGAGGGGAAGAATTTGTACACTCTTTTAAATAGCAATAGAAGTGCAATGATTGCACAACAAAGAAAATTAGATACTATATCTAATAACTTAGCAAATGTAAATACAACTGGATATAAAAAATTAAAAGCTCAATTTTCTGATCTATATCAAGATACTTTAGAGCGTAAAGGATATCCTACTACTGATGGTGCAGAAAATTTGAACTATGGTACAGGGGTGAAAATAGGAAAAGCAGTAAGACAAGTAACTCAAGGAAGCCTAGTAGAAACCGGTAATAATAGCGATTTAGCTATAGATGGACAAGGATTCTTTAAAATATATATGGCAGATAATACTGCAGCATATACAAGATCAGGAAGCTTAAAAGTAGACTCCGCTGGAACTTTAGTTGATGGAAATGGAAATAGATTAAGTGTAGTAGATAGAAATGGAAACGAAGTAAATTATCCTAATGGAAGAATGGGACTTACAAATGAAAATTTTGTTATTGATAAAAATGGAGTATTATATAGGCAAGAAAATGAGGATTTTATAGAAGTAGGAAGTATTAAGACATATGATTCAATAGGAGATACTTCTTTACTTTCAGTAGGAGAAAGTTTATTTGTACCTGGAGAAGGTACTACTATGTATGAGACAAGTAATAGAAATATTCGACAAGGTTATTTAGAGAATTCAAATGTCGATGTAGCTGAAGAAATGTCAGATATGATATTAACTCAAAGGGCATTTCAATTAAGCTCAACAGGCCTTAAAACTACTGATGAAATGTGGGGACTAGTAAATAGCCTAAGATAGTCAATTTAGAAGAATTAACATATATATAAAATTTTAATTTCCATAATAAAANNTTTTTAGAATAAATTCTATTTTAGGGGCTATTGCACTAAGTAATTAGTGCAATAGTCTTTTTTTATTTTCTAGTGTTAAGCATTACTCAACGAAAGAAAAGTTTATAGATAAGGTGATAGGATATATAAAAATTTAAAAGATATTATTTATGCAATAATAAATTAATAATTACTAGTTTATCATACCTTATTCTAAAAGAGGCATGTCCTACATATAATGTATAAACATATATACAATTGAGAGTTAAAATGGAAATTAGCTTAAAATAAACTAATTTAAAGTGTAAATTGAAATAAAATTTTTAGACTATCAATGATCTAATATAAAATTTAAGAATAAAGAAATGGAGGAATTTTAATGGCAGTAGGATACATTTTTGGATGTTTAATTAGTATTATCTTATGGGGATTCGATAGAGAAAAGATATTTTATAAATTTAATCAATTTATTCATAAAAAAATAAAATCTAGATTATGGATGCAATGCTTTTATATGGTATTCATATTAATAATAGCTTATTTATTTTATTTGATGAAACATAAAGAGCTCTATAATGCACTTACTGCATTTATTGTAATTGAAATTAGTAATACAGAGAGAAAAGCTCTTATTCCTGAAAATCCTGATAAGAGGCATTTTTATGACAGCATGTCAATAATCTCATCTGCACTAGTATATGGATTTATTGGTCCACTATTTTATATATCAGTCTTTAATAACGGTATAGCCATTGCATTTACATTAGTCCATTATATTTCACATAGCAACAATTTCAAAATATTTAATATTTTAGAAAAATATTTATCCATAATACCAACAATTATTGTTTCAGCAATTCTTTACATTATTTATATACCTAGAAATAAGACTATAAAAATTGATTTTAAAGGAGATTTTTTTGCTAATATGGTGTCTAGGCCTATGCTAAATGTTTATATTTTGGCTGCTTATATTGAATCAGTTAATTTTTATTATCATGTAGATGATAATAATGTACATTATTTAAAGTCTTATGGTGTTTATTCTAAAAAGATAGATGATAACTCTGTTAAAGACTATTTATCTATTACTTATAGTATTTGTATTGTATCATTTGTAATGTTTTGGGTTCATCAAAGTCAAGTTTTACTTAAATTAATAGTTTAAAATGATGTAAAATTGATTGTTCATGATAATATTTTGAAATATTATTTATTTGAATTTCAATTGAATGTACAATATATAGATAAACTAATTTAAATTTTAATGTATATTTGAATATAAGTTACAGTTTGATACATTAATGCATAACTTAGATTAGTGCACAACTTAAAACAGTGCACAATGCACAGTTAAGGATGAAATTATTTTTAGGCAAAATAATTTCTTTAAACATATCTTTGACTAGCAATTTTATATTGCTAGCCTTTAAAAAAAGTTACTGAGTAACTTTAAGAAATAATCAATTTTAAATTTCACAGTGGCAGCTGAGAAATTTCCACAACTGTGAATTGTGCATTGTGAACTGTGAACTGAATTAAGTTCGCCGCGACAATTAGGCAATTAAACAAAAAACAGTAAAAAGGCGTAATATACGCCTTTTTTATTTCATTTGACTTATAGCATCTGTTAAAGGCGGAATAACCTGTTTCTTTCTAGATACTACTCCATCTAGATATACAGCATCATCCTTTAATGTTGAACTAAATGCTTTTACAAATAAATCCTTATTTCCAGCTACTAAGAATAATGAACCGCCATTAAAAATGTCAGTTATCATTAAAGTAATCATTTCAAAACCTTCTTTAGAAAATATATCATTCATAAGTTTTAATAAATCTTCTTTAAAATCTTTAAAACCTTCAATATATGTTGTTGTAACTTGAGCTACACCAATTTTTGTCTCTCCTATAGTGAAAGACTTAAAGTCTTGGTAGAAAAGTTCTTTAGAAGATTTACCTTCAAGAGATGTAGCTGCTTTAAACATTTGTTTAGCAAACTCTTCAATATTAATATCAGCTATTTGAGCTAATCTCTTAAGAATTATTTCATCAACTAATGTAGATGTTGGGGACTTTAATAATAATGTATCAGAAATTATTGCACCGCATAATATTCCAGCAATTTTTTTGCTTGGTCTAATGCCATTTTCAAAAAATATTGATGCTACAATAGTTGAAGTACTTCCAACAGGTTCATTTCTAAAGTATATTGGAAGACCAGTTTGAATGTCTGCAATTCTATGATGATCTATGATTTCAAGCACTTCTGCATCTTCTATACCATCAACAGATTGAGCTTTTTCATTATGGTCTAATAATATAACTTTTTTCCTTCTTTGATTAATTAAATGATAACGTGATATGCTTCCAACTACCTTACCGTTTTCATCTAAAACAGGATAACTTCTATATCTTGTTTCTAGCATGATGTCTTTTATTTCATCAACAAAATCTGTAGTCTCGAAACTTATTAGGTTATTTTTAGTCATTACATGGCTGATTGGAATGCTTTGAGTTATTAATCTTGAAGTTGTAAATGTATCATATGGAGTAGAAATTATAGTACATCCAACTTTTCTAGCCTTGTCAATAACCCCTTCTAAAGGTTCTTTGCTACCAGTTATTATCATTAAAGAAACTTTTCTATCAACAACACAATGTTGAAGTTCCTCTCTATCACCGCAGATTACAATATCTCCTTCTTCAATTATAGTTTTTGCTACATCTGGAGACATGTTAGCTACTGCTATTTTACCTTTTAACACTACATCTTCTTCATGCATGTATTCAACTTTTGCAGATAGAGTATCTAGTATGTTTTCAAGCTTTGTATTACTTTTAGCTAATATGTAATTATCCCAAATATCTAGATAACTAGAAGCTAAATTGGAAACAGATGCAATACCAACCAGTCTATCGTTTTCATCCACTACTGGCAAAGTTTTAACATTGTTTTTTTTCATTATGCTCCAAGCCATCTTTAATGATATATCTGGAGAAATTGGAGCTACAGTATCTATATCTAAATCTGATACTTGAGTTCTTACTGTTTTTATAAGTTCTGGAGCTTCAACAGAAAAATAGTCCAATATAAACTTGGTTTCATTATTTAGTTCTCCTAGCCTAATTGCCATAGCAGGAGCTTTCTGGGTTTTACTTTTAAATTCTGCATAGGCTAGTGCAGAACAAATGGAATCTGAATCTGGATTTCTATGTCCTGTAATGTAAGTTATATTTTTCAAATGCGCTACCTCCTTAAATAGAATTCCATAAATAAAAGAATTACTATATGTATTTTATAGCTATAATCCATGTCTGTAAAGGAAAAAATTTAGTATTGCATATTTTTTCATATACTAGTAGGCTCGTACATATATTTTAGAGTAAGATAGTTGTTATTAAATATATAAACTTTAACTTGTACATTAAAAAGAAAAGGGGGAATAAAAGTGTATGACAAAGAGGTTAGAGGACTTACTAATGATGAAGTAGAAAAAAAGTTAAAACAGTTTGGATTGAATGTCTTACAAAGTAAGGAACAAGTATCGGTAATTAAAATATTTTTATCTCAATTTAATGATTTTATAATTTGGGTTTTAATTGGCGCTACTATAATTTCAGGAATTATGGGAGATAGTGCAGATGCTATAACTATAATAATAATAATATTTATGAATGCTATATTGGGGTTTGTACAAGAATATAAGACAGAGAAATCATTAGAGGCATTGAAAGAGCTGGCTTCACCTACTGCTAAGGTGGTTAGAAATGGCAAAATACAAGTTATAAATTCTATGTATTTAGTTCCAGGTGATTTAGTGATACTTGAAAGTGGAGATAGGATACCAGCAGATTGTTTATTAGTTGAAGATAATAATTTTATGGTAGATGAATCACTGTTAACCGGTGAATCAGTAGGCGTTTATAAAAGTGCTAATGATAGAAGTGATAATGATATTTATATGGGAACTATTGCGTTAACAGGAAAGAGCAGAGCAAAGGTATTGTCAACAGGGATGAGTACAGAGATGGGGAAAATAGCTAATATGCTTGATAATATTGATAGCGAAAAATCCCCATTGAAGGAAAGGTTAGATGCACTAGGAAAAATATTAGTGGTGCTCTGTTTAGTAATTTGTACTTTAGTAACTATACTAGGGATTGTAAGAGGACAAGATCCTTACAATATGTTCTTATCAGGTGTTACATTAGCAGTTGCAGCAATTCCAGAGGGCTTAGCAGCTATTGTAACAGTAGCACTAGCTTTAGGCGTATCTAGAATGTTAAATAGAAAGGCGTTAATTAGGAAGTTACCTGCTGTTGAAACACTAGGTTGTACCTCCGTAATTTGTAGTGATAAAACTGGTACTCTTACAGAAAATAAAATGACAGTAAAAAGTCTATATTTTAATAACAACATTTATAGCATAGGAGACTTTGGAAGCAATCCAAATTTGATGCTAAAAAAAGCTTTTACCTATTGTAATGATTGTAATTACAATTTTGATGGCATCACATTAGATAAGACACTATTTGGAGACCCTACGGAGACAGCACTTATAACAGCATTTTTTAATAGCGGAAAGGAAATACAAAATTTTATATATAAAGGTAAAAGAATATATGAAAATCCATTCAATTCTACAAGAAAAATGATGTCTGTTATCATAGAGGAAAATGGTAAAAACACTTGTTATGTTAAAGGCGCACCAGAAAGGGTAATTGAAAGATGTAGCCACATTTTAATAAACGTTAAAGTAGAGCCTTTTACATACAGCCATAAAGAAAATGTAGAAAAGGCAATTGATAGAATGTCTTATAAAGCATTAAGATGCATTGCTGCTGCTTATAAAGAAAATAATCTAGTAAAAAGCGAAGCATTGGAACAAGACTTAATATTTATAGGTATAGCAGGAATCATTGATCCTCCTAGAAAGGAAGTTAAAGATGCAGTATTAAGATGCAAGGTTGCAGGAATTAAGCCTATAATGATAACCGGTGATCATAAAAATACTGCCTTTGCAATAGGTAAAGAAATAGAGATATGTAAAAGTATTGATGAAGTTATTACAGGGGCAGAGCTAGACAAAATCTCTGATAAAGAACTTCAAAAAAATATAAATAAGTATAAGATATTTGCTAGGGTAAGCCCAAAGCATAAATTAAGAATAGTAAAGGCTTTTAAAAACGAAGGGGTTATTGTTGCTATGACAGGAGATGGAGTTAATGATGCTCCAGCTGTTAAGGAAGCGGATATAGGAATTGCCATGGGGATATCAGGGACAGATGTTACTAAAGAAGCTGCTTCGATGATTTTACTAGATGATAATTTTGCTACAATTGTGTCTGCGGTAGAAGAAGGAAGAGTTATATATGATAATATAAGAAAATTTATAAGGTATTTGTTATCTTGTAATTTAGGGGAAGTATTAACGATGTTTTTGGCTTCATTATTTTATCTTGATGTACCATTGCTTCCAATTCAAATATTATTCGTAAATTTAGTAACAGATGGACTGCCAGCTATTGCACTTGGTGTTGATCCAGCGGATAAAGATATTATGTTACAACCTCCTAGAGCGAAAAATGAAAGTGTATTTTCAAGAGGGCTAAAGGAAAAAATTCTTTTGAGAGGCACTTTAATTGGGATTTGTACTGTACTAGCATTTATAATAGGAAAATACTATAATATGAGCTTAGAGGCTTGCAGAACTATGGCATTAGGTACATTGATAACTTCACAACTAATACACGTGTTTGAGTGCAGATCAGAAAGATATTCGCTATTTGAAATAAATCCGTTTACTAACTTATATTTATTAGGTGCAGTAGCACTATCGATGATATCTTTAATTTCAATTATGTATATACCGATACTTCAAAGTATATTCCACACTTCTCCATTACAACTAGGCCAATGGTTAATCATAATTTTCTTCTCAAGTATAATTTCTTTTATAAATAGCTTATATATATTCGTATCTCATAAGAAATAAAAAAGGAGTTCATCGAACTCCTTTTTTTAATGCACAGTTCACAATGCACAATTCACAATTAATGTTGAAATTATTTTTAGTCAAAATAATTTCTTTAAACGAATTTTTTTGACTAGCAATACAATTGCTAGTTTTTCTAGGGAAGAAGTTACTTTGTAACTTCAAAAAAATAAATTCAAAATTTCTCAGTGATAACTGANNAATGTCCACAATTGTGAATTGAAAAAGCTGTGGACATAATGTCCACAGCTTTTTCAATTAAGAAAGGTTTTATTTAAATCTTCTATCAGCTCTTACCCTTTGAGGTTTAGGCATTCTACCTTCAGTAGGAACAAGTTCCGCTTTATTTGTCATGTTGATTAAATTTACTATAGAAATAGATTCTTTAGTATTTTTATCCTTTTTACTCTTTTTAGGCTTTAGTCCTTGAATTATAACAGAGTGGCCTTGAGTTACAGGTATAAATTGTGGCTTTTTAAACCATTTCTTTTTCTTGTAGACGCAAGTAAAAACATTTTTTGCTGCATCAGGTTTCAATACTATAGTAACTGTTATCCAGTTTAATATTCCAAGAAAACTTTTAGTTTCAGGTTTGATAGAGAGAACTCTACCTTGTAATTGTGTAAGTCTATCACCATATTTATTTAAATATGCATTAGTATAGCTTTGAGCTAGTTTGTCTTTAAATCCCATAAAAATAACTCCTTTTCAATGATATATATAATTCCAATTATAAGCACTATGACTTATTAATAACAATAATGAATAAAAACATTATATATTAACTTTTAATAATTAACAAGGCTTTATCAATGGAGAATTGAAATTTGACAATTGATAATTAAGGATGAAATTATTTTTNNATTTCTTTAATATATTTCTAACTAGCAATTTAATTGCTAGTCGTCTAGTGGCGAACACTGTTCGCCGCTACAGTAAAAAGTTACCCTGTAACTTAAAAAGAGAATCAATTTTAAATTTCTCAGTCTCTACTGAGAAATATCCATAATTGTCAATTGTCCATAGTCAATTCTCAATTGTATACATATTAGTATACTATACTTTTTTTATTTAATTCATAACTTATAAATCATCTTTACCTATTGTTTTAAGGATTATGGTAAAAAGTTAATAAATTTGTTCCAAAAAACCATTTATAAGAATATTAATATAATAAGTGATTTTTCGGGAGGATAGTTATGAAGAGAAAGTTGACTCCAAAGGAAGTTATATATAATTTTGAATTTGGTGGTATCAGCTCTAAGAGAGGTAAATGTATATTACCACAATATTCAGAAGCATATAAAAAGATAAAAACCGCCCTTGAGATAGATAAAGAAGGATATAATGTATATTTAGTTGATGATTATTCCATGGATAAGGTTAAAACAATTATAGAATATATTGAAAATGTGCTTAAGTATAGAGATAAGCCTGATGATATATGTTATGTAGTTAAAAATGATGAAAAAAAGCCAATACCTATATTTGTAAGTAACGGTTTAGGAAAAAAATTTAAGACTACCTTAGAGGAAATACAAAGTAGTTTAATAGAATATACTTTTGAATTCTATAATAATTCTATAAGTAAAGAAAAGGAAAAACTTGTAGATACAATTCAAAAGAAACGAAATGAAATCATAAATAATTTAATTGTTATATCTAAAAGTAGCGGATTCGAAATTAAATCAAATGATGGAGGATTCACTTTTATACCCTTAAACGATGGTAGGGAAATGACGGAAGAAGAATATGAAGATTTAGATTCAGATAAAAAAGAACTGATGATATCTAAGGTAAATGAGCTTAAACTTAAAGCTAAGGAAATTTTGGAAGAACTGAAGCTTATGGAAGTAAATGAACTAGAGAAAATAAAAGGTATCATGTATGATTATTTAAATGAAAAATTAGAAGATAAAAGAGAAGAATATAAAAAAGTCTTTTATAGAGATACTGAAGTGATAGAATATTTAGAATATGTATGCGACAGCATAGTAACATATTTAATTGACAACTACAGTATTAACTATGATGATGATGAAGAGAAAATAAATGAAATAATTTATAAATATATGATAAATGTAATAGTGGATAATAGTGAACAAAATTCTCCTCCAGTGATTTTTGAAGAAGACCCTAATTTAAATAATCTTCTTGGAAGTATTGAATATGAAAATCACAATGGTATATATGTTTCAGATGTTTCTCTTATAAAAGCAGGAAGTTTAATAAAAGCAAATGGAGGATGTTTAATTTTAAGAGTAAATAATCTACTAAGCAATCCACAGGCTTATTATTATTTGAAAAAAGCACTTTTAAGCGAAAAGGTAGATTTAGATTATAATAAAGGATATTTAGAACTTTTAGCCCTTAGTGGATTAAAGCCTAAGCCAATTAATATTAGACAGAAGGTTATATTGATTGGCGATTATGAAACTTATGATTTACTTTATACTCACGATGAAGATTTTAAAAAAATATTTAAAATAAGAACAGAGTATAATCCAATATTAGATATAGATAAGAATGTAAAAGGAGCATTAATTAGTGAAATAAGTAGTTTTTCATCAGCAAATAATATAATGACACTGACAGATGAAGCCATTAAGCAAATAGCAAAATGTTTATCGAGAAAGGCAGAAAATAAAAATAAAATTTATTTTGAAAGTCATGAATTAAACAATTTAATCTTACTTGCTAACAATAAAGTAAAAGAAGAAAATAGAAATACTATTGATGGAAAAGATATTATTGATATTGCCTATGAAGAGGAACTTATTGAAAAAGAAATTTTACAAACTTATGAGGAAGGCAAGACTTTAATTGAAGTTACTGATAGTAAAGTAGGTCAAGTAAATGGACTTTCCGTTATAGATACAGGATATGTAAGTTTTGGTAGACCTATAAAAATAACCTGCATATCTTATAAAGGAGAGGGTAATATAATTGATGCTCAAAGAGACAGCAATTTAAGTGGAAAGATTCATAACAAGGCATTAAGTATATTAAAAGGATACATTAGTACTTTAAATGGAGGTTATACAAAATTACCAGTAGACTTACATTTAAGCTTTGAACAAATTTATGGGATTGTTAATGGCGATAGTGCTTCTATAGCAGAAGTAATATGTATGTTATCTTCTATAAGTAAGATTCCAATAAGACAAAATATTGCTGTGACAGGATCTATAAATCAATTTGGGGAAGTTCAGCCTATAGGTGGAGTAAATCAAAAAATCGAGGGCTTTTTTAAGGTCTGTAAAACTATAGATACTATAGAAAATAAGGGGGTATTAATACCTGCCTCTAATAAAGAGGATTTAGTACTATGTGAAGAAGTTGAAATGGCAATAAAAGAAGGAAAGTTTTCTATTTATACAATGAAGTCTGTAGAGGATGCTGTAAGGGTTTTATTAGATAAGCCAGCAATAAACTTTGATAAAGTTACTAAAGCAATAAACAAGGAGATTGAAAAATATAATGATAAAAATAATATCCAGGATAAAGATGGAGGTAAAGCTAAAGGAATCAAAGGTAAAACTATTGATGGGAAGAATGCCTAATTTAAAAGAGGTAGTTCCAGAAGCTATTAATGCGGGTTTAGAAAAGGTAGATAAAAAAGTAGATCTAAAAAAGATTAATAAAAAAATAAAAAAATCAATAAAAAAAATCATGGAGTAAGTTTTGTTCAATAGAGGATTAGTTTTTGGTAATTGATTATTAAAGAAGTTTTAGGTAAATAGCATAAATTAAATTTTTTTATATTAAAAATAATAAAAACCCTTAGTTTACTAAAATTTTATTTTGTAAATTAAGGGTTTTATTATTTTATTTAAAAATTAATTATTCATTATCAATGACTAATTGATTTAATTATACATTAAATCTAAAGTTTACAACATCTCCGTCTTGCATTATATACTCTTTACCTTCTAATCTAAAATAGCCTTTTTCTTTTGCAGCTACTTCAGAACCACATTCAACTAGCTTATCATAAGAAACTATTTCAGCTCTTATAAAACCTCTTTCAATATCACTATGAATTTTGCCAGCAGCTTGAGGCGCTTTTGTTCCTAATTTTATAGTCCAAGCTCTAACCTCTTGAACACCAGCAGTTAAAAAGCTTATAAGTCCTAATAACTTATAACTTGCTCTTATAAGTTTATCTAGTCCTGACTCTTCAAGGCCATATTCAGATAATAAATCCGTTTTCTCTTCATCATCAAGAGTAGATAGTTCTTCTTCTAATCTAGCACAAACTACTATAACCTCAGAATTTTCACTAGCCGCATATTGCTCAACCTTTTTTACTAAATCATTCTGAGTATTTCCTGACATTAAATCATCTTCACTTATATTGCAAGAATATAATACAGGTTTAGATGTTATTAAAAATAATCCTTTTATGAATTCATCTTCATCCTCAGTGACTTCTAAAGTTCTAACAGGTTTATTTTCTTCTAAGTGCTTTTTTACTCTTTCCATTAGAGCATATTCAATTTTAGCAGTTTTATCTCCAGAACGAACAAGTTTTAGAGATTTTTCCATTCTTCTATCTAAAACTTCAAGATCAGAAAAAATAAGTTCTAAATTAATAGTTTCAATATCTCTTATTGGATCAACAGATCCATCAACGTGAACGATATTGTCATCTTCAAAACATCTAACTACATGTACTATTGAGGAAACCTCTCTTATATGAGATAAGAATTTGTTTCCAAGACCTTCTCCTTTGCTAGCACCTTTTACAAGACCAGCTATATCATAAAATTCAATAGCAGTGTGAATCTTTCTTTTGGTATTATACATTTTTTCAAGCACATCTAATCTTTTATCTGGTACACTAACAACTCCTATGTTTGGCTCAATTGTACAGAACGGATAGTTTGCAGATTCTGCGCCAGCCTTAGTGATAGCATTAAAAAGAGTGCTTTTTCCTACATTTGGTAATCCTACTATTCCTAATTTCATATATATTTTCTTTCCTTTCTATTCTCTTCCTGTATATTATAAAATGCAAATTGAGTTTTAATTTTATTTCATATATCTTAATATAAAGTTTTTATAGTTTCTCTTATAGATTTTCCAAAACCTTAATATTTAAATTTAGATATTCAATTTACAATTTAATATAAATATATAATTACATTCTAGATTATTATAATACACAATAATTTTACAAATATATATCTATATTATGACAAATAATTTTTAAAAAACTCAAATAAATTCTTTTAAATTATACTCTACAACAGAATATATTTCAACAATTGTAGGGAAAACTAAGTTTACAAAAAGTTTTATTATCATGGTAAGTCTATAAAGAAAATAATACTTTCCTAGAAAGAATTGTAATTTAATGTAATAGCATAAAGTGAGAGGTTTCAACATTTTCAAAGTATTTTAAGAAAAAATTAAGAGAAAACACCAAATATTCTCTAAAAAAGGATTATAAAAAAAACCACCTTTTTGAAGGAATTTTTATGTACTCATAGAATAATTTATGTTATAAATATTTAATAGAGTTTAAATTTTATACATAAGGAAAAGAAGAAAATAAACGATAATATATATAGTAATAATTTATTGAAGGAGACTTAGAAATGGACTTTAAACATATTTCAGTATTATTAGAGGAGTGTATAGATGCACTTAATATTAAAGAAGATGGTATTTATATAGATTGTACCTTAGGCGGTGCAGGTCATTCTAATGAAATACTTAAGAAGTTATCAAGCAAAGGAAGATTAATTGGTATAGACCAAGATTTAGATGCACTAAATGCAGCTAAGAAAAGATTAGAGAGTTATGAAAATATTACTTTTGTTCATAATAATTTTTATAATATAAAAGAAATATTAGAAGAGTTAAAAATTGAAAAAATTGATGGAGTTCTTATGGATTTAGGTGTATCTTCTTATCAGTTAGATGAGGCTGAAAGAGGTTTTAGTTATATGAAAGATGCTCCTTTAGATATGAGAATGAATAGAGAAAATAGTTTTTCAGCATATAACGTAGTTAATGATTATAGTGAAGAAGAACTTGCAGATGTTATAAAAAGTTTTGGAGAAGAAAAGTTTGCAAAGAGAATAGCAAATTTTATAGTTAATAGAAGGCCTGTTAATACTACTTTAGAGCTATCTGATATAGTAACAGCAGCTATTCCAGCAAAATTTAGGAGAGAAGGGGGTCATCCTGCTAAAAGAACATTTCAAGCTATAAGAATAGAAGTAAATAAAGAATTAACTATATTAAATAAAACTATTGAAGATGCAATTGAATCCTTAAATAAAGATGGAAGAATTGCAATAATTACCTTTCATTCCTTAGAAGATAGAATTGTTAAAAATAAATTTAAGGAATTACAAGATCCATGTACTTGCCCTAAAGGATTACCTATGTGTGTTTGTGGAAAGACACCAATAATTAAGCTAATAAGTAGAAAACCTATTGAACCTTCTTTAGAAGAGAAAGATTTAAATTCAAGAAGCAAAAGTGCAAAGCTTAGGGTGGCTGAGAAAATTTAGTTCTAAAAATACTATGGGGGTAGTAAAATGTTAGTAGAAAAAGATAAAAATGTGATAAGCGGTAATACAGTTTTAAAACCTAAGATTACTTCTGTGCCTAAGAAGCAAGAAGATAAAAAACATTCGCATAAAACTAAAATAGAAAAGAAACAAATTCTTAAAAGAAGATTAAAGCTTATAAGAAATATAGGGCTTAGCTTTGTAGTGGCAATTGTAATTTTATTCAGATATTCTTCTATATATAAAGCACAGGGTGATATTATTAAAAAGCAAGACGAAATATATAATCTCCGTGAACAAAATGAAAGCATGAGAGTTGAGCTTATCAAATTTAATAATTTAAAGTATATAGAAGATATAGCCATAAATAAACTAAATATGAAAAAGCCTAATGCTGGAGTTGCTATATATTGCAATTTAGAGCAGGTTGAAGTACCCCATGGTGAAAAAGTTGCTAGAGAATCTAAAGAAGGCTTTTTTGAAAAAATCAAAAATATTTTATTTTAACAGTAAGATTTTTTGGGGGAGTATATAGTGGCGAAAGGGGAATTGAGAGATAAGGTAATAATTAGAAAGAGATTAAAGTATGCCTTATTATTGGCGCTTTTAATATTTATTTATCTCGTTTATAGATTAGTTACAATAATGTTTATTGAAGGAGATAGATATAAAAACAAGGGCATTCAACAATGGACAAGTGATGTTAAAATTAACGCAAAACGTGGAAGAGTTTTAGATAGAGATGAAAATGAGTTAGCTGTAAGTGCAAATGTATATAGAGTTGACTTAGATTTAAATACTTTAAGAAATTCTTTAAAAGATAAAGAACTGACTATGAAGCAAATAGCTCCAGACTTAGCGAACATACTAAGCATGGATAATGATAAGGTGTTAGATATTTTAACAAGGCCGCTACCAAATGGCAAGCTTAGGGGAGCAGCTATTTTAAAAAGAAGAGTAGAAAAAGAGGTAGCTGATGAAATTAAGTCTTATTCTAAGAGTAAAGAACTAAGAGGTGTAGTTGTTTCACCAGATACTAAAAGGTATTATCCAAATGAGAATTTTGCATCCCATGTTATTGGACATACTAATTCTGATGGAGATGGATTAACAGGTATAGAGTTGTATTACAATAAATACTTATCTGGTATGCCGGGAATAAAGATTTCTGAAACTGACAAAAAAAGCGAAGGCTTACCATATACTATTTCAGATTATAGTAAACCAATAGATGGAAGAGATGTGGTTTTAACTATTGATGAAAAGATTCAATTTTTTGCCGAAAAAGCTGCAGAACAAGCATTAAGTGACAATGATGCTAATGCGGTATCAGTATTGGTTATGGACCCTAATAATGGAGAAGTACTAGCTATGGCAAATAAGCCAGATTATAATCTTAATGAACCTTGGCCTGAGAATCTTGATGAAAATGCCATTCAAAAATCTTGGAGAAATAGAGCTGTAAGTGATACCTTTGAACCTGGTTCTATTTTCAAGGTGGTAACAGCAACAGCAGCATTAGAAACTGGCGTTGCAAAAGAAAGCGATACATTTAATTGTGGTGGTTCTTCAAGAATTGGTGGTAGAACTATAAGATGCTGGAAAACAGCAGGACATGGTAGTCAAACTTTTCAAGAGATAATTAAAAACTCTTGTAACGTTGGGTTTATGGCATTAGGTGAGAGATTAGGAAGAGATAATTTAAACAAATATATAACAAAGTATGGTTTCGGGAAAAAAACTGGTATTGATTTACCAGGGGAAGCAAAAGGTATAATTAAGCCTACAGAGTCTATAACAAATGTGGACCTAGCGACTATTTCTTTCGGTCAAAGTAACACAGTGTCTGCAATTCAATTTATGACTGCTTTTAATGCTATTGCTAATGGTGGAAAATTAATTACCCCTCATTTAATGAAAGAAGTTATTCATTATGATGAAAATAATAAAAGGGTAGTTGATCAAGAATTCAAACCAAAAGTAAGTGAAGGAAGTTTTAAGCCAGAGACTATGGCGGATATGAGACGTCATCTTGAAGCAGTTGTAGAAAGTGGGGGTTCTTCAAAGTCTTATATAGCAGGATATCGNNATATCATATAGGTGGTAAAACTGGTACAGCACAAAAAGTTGATCCACAAAGAGGCGGTTATGGAGCAGGTAAATATATCTCTTCATATGCTGCAATGGCACCAGCCAATGAACCAAAGGTTACTGTATTTATATCAATAGATGAACCTAACCCATCATTATACTATGCTGGCCAAATAGCGGCCCCAGCGGGAAAAGGCCTATTTTATGATATATTTAATTATTTAGGATTAAAACCAGATGCCACTTCAGAAGAAGTTGAAGACAGTTTATTAAAAAGTATAGCTCTACCAGAAATAAGAGGAGCTAATAAAAATGACGGTCTTAAAATATTAAAAGACAACAATCTAAAAGCTAGAGTAGACGGTGATGGGGAATACATCGTAGATGTAAGTCCTAAGCCAGGATATATGGTTAAAGAAGGCTCAGAGAT
>NZ_DKLM01000010.1:4061-4350 GCF_002455975.1 Clostridium sp. UBA6640 | reverse complement strand
TATAAGCTTTTTACTATTTCCAAACTCTTTATAAAATCTTGATACTTGTTTAAAATTTAATGCTTCCCCACTACTAAATACTTGTCTTAAGCTATTTAAATCTGAAACATTCTTATTTTCTCCTAAACAATATAAGAAAACATCAAGCATAGAAGGAACAAAATGCATTGTTGTTATTTTATACTTCTTTATTGCTTCAATTATTTTTTCTGGATCTCTTTCGTCATTAGGACTAAGCATACATACTTTTGCACCAACTAGAGGCCACCATAAAAGTTCCCAAACAGAC
>NZ_DKLM01000010.1:0-4038 GCF_002455975.1 Clostridium sp. UBA6640 | reverse complement strand
AAAACAGACACATCAAAAGTATAAGTTGTTTTTTGTAAAATTGTATCACTTTCATTTATCGGATATTTATTTTGCATCCATAATAACCTATTAACTAATGCTCTATGTTCAATCATTGCCCCCTTTGGATTTCCAGTTGTTCCTGAAGTATAGATAACATAGGCTAAATTCTTTGAGGTATTTATTTTATCTAGATTATTTAACTCTCTATTAAATAAATCATCTTTAAATAAATCTATTACTATTCCTTCGAAGTCTATAGTTTCTAAGAACTCTGATTTACTTAATAGTATCTTAGATTCACTGTCTTTTAAAATATATCCTATTCTATCCTTAGGATATTTCGGATCTATCGGTAGGTATGCTCCTCCAGCTTTCAAGATTGCCATTATTCCTACAATCATCTCAAAAGATCTTTCAACCATTATTGCTACTATAGAGTCTGCTTTAACNNCAATATTATCTGGTGTTTTTTCCACTTGTAACTCAAATAATTCTTGTATTGTCTTATCCTTTGGATAATCTACTTTTGTATCATTAAAATTATATAGTATTTGATTCTTCTCTTTGTCATTTAGCAATTCAACATCATATAATTTGCTATCAAAATTATTCATCAAATTTTCTAAGCAATATATCATATGATTTTTTATTTGATTTATCTGTGATTCTTCATACATATAAAAATTATACTTTATTTCTAATTCTATTTTGTTATCTTTTATCATAAAGCAAAATAAAAGATTACTTGGCACTTCGCTAATTTTATCTTCACTATGTATATTTCTTAATAACACAACTGTCTCAAATAAATTATTTATATCGTTAAAATCCTTTCTCTGAGTAACTTCAAAAACCTTTTGTATTGGAAAATTGCTTAATTTATAAACAACTTTTACTTCTTGTGCAACATAACCCAAAAGTTGTTTAAATGTGATATCATCATTAATATCAAGTCTTAAAGGTAAGGCTTTATTAAAGCCATCTGAGTGATCACCATTTTTTAATAAAGGCATTCCAAGCATTATATCCTTACTTTCACTATATCTATTTAATAAAAAACTCACAGCTGATAATAAAATTATATAAACACTAAACTCTGAGTTATTTGATAATACCATAATTTTTTTTGATAACTCAGTACAAAATTCGCAGGAATAACTTTTTGTTTCGTATTCTTTTTTACTATTATCATTAGATCCCATTCTGAATTTAGGAATACCTATCTCCCCCGATAATTTTTCAGTCCAGTATTCTCTTTCTTCTTTGAACTTACTACTAAACACAACCATATTTTCAATTTTTTTATCCATATCTCCTAGTACTCCCTTTACATTAATTGTTTTATACAAGAAACTCAGTAAATACTTTTAAATTACCTTTTGTTGATGTTAAATTCTTCTATTTGCATATCCCCTATTTTAATATTCCAATTTATCATATTTCTCAAAATTTTCATATAATTATATATAAATTTATCTATTATTACTTTATTAAAAATCATATTATTATACTCTAATACAAATGTTAACTCTTCATCTAAAATTTCTCCATCTAATGATAGATCAACCATCAAATTAGTATAATTTATATAATATTCTTCCACATCTAGATTTAATAAATTTAAATTTTTATAGTTAACATTATTTAATGTAAACATAATATTAAATAATGGGTTATTATTTTCTTTTCTTTCAATATTTAGATCATTAATAACATAGTCAAAGGGATAGTCTTGATTTGAAAAGGCTTCATACATTGTTTCTTTGATTTGTTCCACTAGCTGCCCAACACTATCATCTTCATTGAAAGTCGCTCTTATTGCCAATGTATTAATAAAAACTCCAACTATTTTATCTAAGTTAGGATAATGTCTTCCTCCTATAGGTGTTCCTATAACTATATCCTCTTCATTTGAAAATTTATATAATAAAATAAAATAGGCAGTTAATAAAACACTATATAAAGTTACTTCTTGGCTACCACACAATTTTTCCAATTGAGATTTTAACCTATTTCCTATGTTGAATTTGATCCTTTTTCCACTTCCTTTTGAGCTATAATTTAATCTATACTTTTGAAATATATCTTTTGTATAGTCATAACTACTAAGCTTATTAAACCAATACCTCTTTTGACTATTAATTAAATATGATTGCAAAAAATCAACTTGCCAACAAGAAAAATCCTTATATTGAAACTGCACTTTATCTAAACTAATCCCATTATACAATTGCTCTAATTCACTTATTAAAATTTTAAAAGTAAGTGCATCTGTACATATATGATGAGTGTCTATAACTGCTACATATTCATCATTATAGTTTTTAATAATAACAACTCTTACTAAAGGTGATTTGCTTAAATCAAAAGGTTTAATTGATTCTAAAATTAAACTATCCATATGATTATTATTTTTTTCTACTACTTTAATTTTAAAATCAAAAAATTCATCAACTACTTGAATCACTTCATTTCCGTCTAACTCAAAGTGTGTCCTAAGGGCTTCGTGTCTATAAATAAGTTCAATAAAACATTGTTCTAATTTTTTTATATTTAAATTACCTTTTATCCTCTTAATTGTTTGTACATTATAAGCAGTGTCTAATGGCTTCAAGCTTTGTAAAATAAACATTCTCTTTTGGCTAGGAGTTGCTGAGTAGTATGGTCTTTTTTCCACCGCTCTTAATTGTTCATATGAAACATTAACAAACTTATTATCACTTATACACGCAGCAATCTTCTCTATTGTTATCAAATCCAATATATCAGCAATTAGAATGTTAACCTTGAATTCTTTTTGAATTTTAGATACTAACTGCATGGCTTTTAGTGAATTTCCACCTAGCTCAAAAAAATTATCCTTTACCCCAATATTATTAACCTCTAAGACTTGATTCCATATATTCACCAAAGCCTTTTCTACACTATTTCTTGGTGATTGATAATTAGTTGATCTTTTTTCAAAATTAGGATTAGGCAGACTCTTCCTATCCAACTTTCCATTAGCTGTTAGTGGCATCTTTTCTAATTGCACAAAATAAGCTGGGATCATATATTCTGGTAAGCTTTCTTTTAAGTATTCTCTTAAGCTTAGCTCACTGACTTCTTTATCACTTACTATATATGAGCAAATGTGCTTATCATCATCCTTACCGTTTATCGCTATAACTGTTGCTTCTTTAACCTCTTCATGTTGCAATAATTTATTTTCAATCTCACCAAGTTCGATTCTGAATCCTCTTATCTTAACTTGATTATCTATTCTTCCTAGGAATTCTATATTTCCATTAGGTAACCATCTAGCTAAGTCTCCTGTTTTGTACATCTTAGTTCCTGGTTCAAATGGATTATCCACAAACTTTTTACTTGTTAAATCTGTTCTATTTAAATATCCTCTTGCTAACCCCTCCCCACTTATACATAACTCGCCTTGTACTTCAATTGGTAAAATATTATTATATTTATCTAAGATATAAGCTTTTATATTATTAAGAGGTCTACCTATTACATTGCTAAAATTACTTATATTTTCTGAATCAATTATTGTTGCTATACATCCTACCGTACTTTCTGTTGGCCCATAATGATTCATTATACTTATATTCTTAGTATCATTCATCGTCATGAATTTCTCTTCTTCTTTTATATTTATTGGCTCTCCACCTAATATTATCAACCTTAACTTGCTGCCTTCAAATATTGTTTTATCATCTTGAGAATTAACTATTACATTAAACAACGAAGGTGTCATTTTTACATAAGCAATATCTGTTTTAAGTAATTCTATTAGTTTTTGGGGATTTTTATAAGTTTTTTCAGATACAATATTTAATTTTATTCCTGCAATTAGTGCCGTAAATAATGTAGTATATCCTAAATCAAATGCATATGAAGATAATAATGCTGCTTCATCACTTGATGTTAAAGATACCTTTTTTATAATAGAATTACAATAATTAATTAAGCTATGATGTTCCACCATTACCCCTTTAGGTCTACCAGTTGTTCCGGAAGTATAAATAACATAAGCTAAAT
>NZ_DKLM01000156.1:9674-18706 GCF_002455975.1 Clostridium sp. UBA6640 | reverse complement strand
CTGTTCCCCAGAGGTGGAAAACTAATGCTATTTTGTTATTACAAATTAGACAGCGTACCATAAAGATCCCCTTAGATTTATTCCATAATCTAATGTTGAAGTACATCCTATGGTAAAACTCAACTATTCAAATTTTTCTTTTGTAAAATAAAAATAAGATAGTCCTCAATTCTTCTGATAAGCCACCTTATTAAGCTAATACAATATATAGTTATTATCACATTTAACGACTTTTTAGATAATTTTCCGCTTCCATAGCTGTTATAGATATGATATATAATCCAATTATAATCCACGCATCTTTATTATTTTCAAGCTTTGAAAATAATAGATACATCATTAAAAGCATAGATATAGTCCTAGCAAACCTAGCAATATATTTATATTTTTTCATTATTTATCTCTCCCTTAACTAGTTTACATTATTAACCAAACCATTTCAAATATTTTAATTAATGGAATATATTTAAACTTTAACCCAAAATAAGATAGTCCTTAATATAAGTAAGAACTATCTTTATTGCATTATTTTATATATAATTATCTTTAGATGAAATTTTTTGAGATAAGGTAAACCATTGCATTTAATTTGACAATTCAGTGCTAAAAAATTAGGAACTAACACAATTTCCAGCGATAAATACAGAGGCTATATTCATATCGTCATCAAATAATAACATATCTGCGTCTTTACCAATTTCGATACTTCCTTTAAATTTACTTACACCAATTGCTTCAGCGGGAGATAAGCTAGCCATCCTTATAGCATCTTGAATTGGTATGTTTAGCATAGTCACCATATTGTATACCGCATCTTTTAAATTTAATGTTGACCCAGCTAAACCTCCATCCTCTAGACGTGCCGCCCCATTATTAACTATAACCTTTTGACCACCTAATTCATATTCTCCATCTTCAAGGCCTGCTGCCCTCATGGCATCGGAGACTAATACTATTTTATCTATTCCTTTTGTTTTTAGAGCAATTTTTACTGTTTCATCATGCAAATGTATTCTATCATAGATAAGTTCACAATATACTCTATCGTCTGTAAGAGCTGCTCCTATTATACCAGGCTCTCTATGGTTAAATTCTCTCATACCATTAAATAAATGAGTGGCTACTGTTACACCATGATTTATTCCTCTTTTAGCTTCGTTAAATGTAGCATTGCTATGAGCCATAGAAACAGTAATATCATTTTCTTTCAAATAAGAGATAATCTCTATGGCGCCATGAAGCTCTGGTGCTATAGAAACCATTTTTAATTTATCTTTAGATAGCTCTACAAACTCCTTAACAATTTCAAAGTCTGGCTCTTTAATATACTTTTCTGGTTGTGCTCCTTTTCTAAGAGTAGAGAAAAAAGGCCCCTCAAGATGAATACCTAAAACCTTAGAAAGTGTTTTCTTGTTTTTATAATTTACTATATTTTTTATTGAAGTAATAATATTATCATATGAGGAAGTTATTATAGTTCCTAAATAGGAAGTAACTCCATTTCTTATATGAAATTCTCCAATTCTATCAAGGGTTTCTTCTGTACTATCCATAACATCATGCCCTGTATTGCCATGATTGTGAATATCAATAAAACCTGGTGATAAAAATCTTCCATCTCCATCGATTACTTCACTTATTAATTCTAGATTTATATTTTCTTCTAAATCTATATCTATTATTTTACCTTCATTAAATACAACCCCATATCCTTTTTCCACACTATTAGGTGTAATTAATTTAATATTTTTAATTAAAGTACTCATCAAATCTCCTTTTTATAATTTAATCTTTTCAATAACTATATCTTCTATTAGCCTATTAATATTATTGATGTCTACCTTTCCCGTTTCCTCTTCTAAAGCATTAGCTGTTCCACAAGCTGCTGCTAATTTTAACATATCTTCAAATTTATAATTTCTTTTTAAAGATACAGCAAATCCTGCTATCATCGCATCTCCCGACCCTACTGGATTAAGTGCCTTTACTTTAGGTGTTCCTACTCTATACATATAATTATCATTAAATACTAAACATCCATCTTTTCCAAGAGATACAACAACTATATTAATACCTTCTTTAATCATAGGATTTACTCCTTTGATTATATCCTCTTCTGTAGAAATAACATTTCCAATGAGATTTTCTAATTCTTCCTTATTTGGCTTGATTAAATATGGTCTAGCTTCCATACCTTTTCTTAATGCTTCTCCACTGGTATCCAACAAAATTTTCTTTCCTTCTCTACTCGCTATCTCTATTAAATTTTTATAGGTCTCTACTTCCATGTTCTTTGGCATACTTCCTGAAATACATATGATTTCATCCTGCCTAATTAACTCTTCGTATAGCTTATAAAATCTCTGCATATCTGTCTGTGATATTAAGGGGCCAGGCTCTAATATCTCCGTTTGGCTGCTATCATCTGAAATTATTGCCAAACAACTTCTGGTCTCACCATCAATGGAAACAAAATTATGCATAATATTCATCTCATCTAGCTTTTCCTCTATATAACTTCCAGATCTTCCTCCTAAAAATCCTGTGGCTATTACTGGTCCACCAAGAGCTTTTATTACTTTTGCCACATTTAATCCTTTTCCTCCAGGAGTATACTGAAAGTCATCAGCTCTAAAAACCTTTCCCTTCTCAAAGTTTTTAATATTATACCTTCTATCAATTGATGGGTTTAAGGTAACAGTAATCATTAGTTTACCCCCTATTTATACTGCCACAAATTTTTATTTTTTCTGCTACCGCCTTTTTTAATGCTTCTTTAGCAGGCGCTAAATAATGTCTAGGGTCATTTGCACTAGGATTATCATTAAAGTATTTTTTTAGTGCATCAGCAAAAGGCATTTTTAACTCCGTTGCAATATTAACTTTACAAATGCCATATTCTATTGCCTTTATAAGACTTTCATCTGGCACTCCTGAAGCTCCATGTAATACTAAAGGAATGCCGAGTAAGTTGTTAATTTCATGTAATCTTTCAAAATCCAACTTTGGTTCACACTTATAAGCTCCATGGGCGGTACCTATTGCAACTGCCAGTGAATCAACTTTTGTTTTTTCAACGAAATTCAAAGCCATGTGGGGATCTGTAAACATGCTATCTTTTTCTTCAATTTTCCTTTCATCTTCTTGTCCACCAACTAGCCCTAGTTCTGCTTCTACACTTACATTATATTTATGTGCAAAGTCCACCACTTCTTTTGTTATTTTAATATTTTCCTCATATCCCTTTAATGAGGCATCTATCATTACGGACTTATACCCTTCTTTTATACATCTTTTTATGATTTCGATATCTGAACAATGATCTAAATGCAATGAAATGGGGATATTATATCTTTTAGCTCCAACTTTAACCATTGAAACTAAATAATCCATTCCTGCATAATCAATAGTGCTTGGGGTGGTAGCGATAATTACTGGTGAGTTTAATTCATTAGCAACTTCTAATACACCCTGCATTGTTTCTAAGTTATGAATATTAAAAGCTGGAACAGCATATCTATTTTTTTTGCAGTCTAATAACATTTCTTTTGTTGAAACAATATCCATCTTATTCACCTCTCTAATATCAAATTATTTATATGGTTAAAATTCCTAAACAGTATAAGACTTACTTCATTTACCTTATAAAATTCAAGTAAGAACACTATACTAATATGCCACTCTCTTTATCAAATATGTGGATTTTTTTATCATCTAGGTATAGCCTTATCTTATCTCCCTTTTTCACAATATTATCCGAATCTACTCGAGCTGTAAATGAATTACCTTCCATTGTAAGATAGAGATATTTCTCTGAACCTAGCATTTCTATAAAATCTAATACACCGTCTAAGAATACATCAGTTTTCTTTTCATTATAATACATATGTTCTGGTCTAATCCCCATTACAATATCCTGACCTATATATCCCTTATCTATTATTCTCTTAGCTTTATCGCTATCTACTTTAATCCTCGAATTAAGAAGTTTTATGAAAATATCTTCGCCCTCTTTAATAACTTTAGCATCTATCAAATTCATCTTAGGACTTCCTATGAATCCAGCTACAAAGACATTTGCTGGATTTGAGTATACATTTTCTGGTGTATCCACTTGTTGAATTAAGCCATCCTGCATTATTACAATTCTATCTCCCATTGTCATTGCTTCAGTTTGATCATGGGTAACATAGATAAATGTAGTCTTTAATTTATTGTGTAGTTTTGTTATTTCTGCTCTAGTCTGAATCCTTAATTTTGCATCTAAATTTGATAGTGGCTCATCCATTAAGAAAACCTTTGGATTTCTAACAATGGCTCTTCCAAGAGCAACTCTTTGCTTTTGACCGCCTGAAAGGGCTTTAGGTTTTCTATGAAGCAGGGTTTCTATTCCTAATATTTTTGCAGCCTCTTTAATCTTCTCATCTATTTCTTGTTTTGGATATTTCTTAGATTTAAGACCAAAAGCCATATTGTCATATACAGTCATATGAGGATATAGAGCATAATTTTGGAAAACCATTGCTATATCTCTATCCTTAGGATGAACATCATTGACAAGTTCATCATCAATATATAGTTCACCTTTAGATATATCCTCTAGTCCTGCAACCATTCTAAGTGTAGTGGATTTCCCACACCCTGAAGGTCCTACTAGTACTATAAATTCTTTGTCTTCTATTTCTAAATTAAAATCACTTACAGCAGTTACCTCACCATCATATATCTTATATAAATTTTTAAATAATAAACCAGCCATAAAAACTCTCCCTTCATATTTGAGTAACATTTAACTCATTCAATGATTGCTGATTTCCCATTTTAATTGCTCTGCTTTTATATTTTCAATAATATTAATATTACTTTCGCCCATTTTTATATTTAAAGCATATAGTGCAGCGCCATATACTGGCTTTAATATAGGAGTAATTAACTTAATACATTTATTTTCATCTTGAAAATATTTTCTTAGAGGAGCTAAAATATACTCACCTGCATTAAATACTCCTCCTGAATAAGAAACTAATAACTTTTCCTTAGGTAAAAAGTCTAATTTGTCTATTATAGATTTAATAGTTAGGTAAAGTTCAAATGCCGCTTGTGAATAAGTTTCTATTGCAATTTTGTCATTTTCTTTAGCTGCTTTATATAGTAATTTAGCAAGTTTTGCAACTTCCTCTCTTTTCATTTCCATCTTATTCACAACGATATCAAGTAAATCAAAATCATTTTCAATGCCAAAGTCATTTCGAACAATATGGTATAAAGGTGTTCTCTCTAATCTTCCATCAGCCTCTTTGCTAAATATTTCTATGACCTTCTTACCAAGCCAGAAAGCTGAACCTTCATCTCCGCAAAAGTGGCCCCAGCCACTAGCCCTTGCAGTCTTTCCTTTATAATCTACACCGTATCCTATTGCACCTGTTCCAGCCACAATATTTATTCCTGGATTACACCCTAGCGAACCTGCCCATGCTACCACAGCATCATTTACGCATTTATATGCATCCTTCAATAAGATACCTTCAACCACTTTTTCAATAGCATCAATATCTGCTGGTATTTCTCCATATCCTGCAATTCCAATTACAGAAAAATCTATATCCCATATACATATATTTGCTTCCCTACAAACCTCTTCTATACCTTCCAACATAACTTTTTTGAATGTTTCTAAAGATGTTTGTTTGTAGTGGCAGGTAGGTTCAATGCGGTGCCCAAGTACCTGTCCATTTTCATTTATTATGATGAATTCTGTTTTAGTTCCACCTCCATCTACCCCTAAAAAGTTCAAACAAACTCCCCCTATCATTAAAATACATGAAAATTAAAAACTTTCATAATAATCTTTCATACTTACTACTTTGTTTGTTAATCTTGATTCTTCTGCTGCAAATGCCATCATATGACTTTGTACGGAGACATTCGCAGATGTTAAAGCTTTACCCTTGTTAGATAAAATTAAAGATATAAAATCTTCCATTATCCCTGTATCTCCACCACCATGCCCTCCGGTGATTTGCTTAGGATTTAGTACTTTTCTCTCATTTGTATCAAATAATTGAACTTCTATTTCATTTTTGCTATCTATTGCACGGATTTCCCCTTTAGTTCCCATTATTTTAATGGTTCTATTCACTTGATTGGTAAATGCTGATAAGTTAAAAGTTGCTGTAACATTATTTTCAAATTCCAATATAGTACTTTGATGATCAACTACATTATTGTCACAATTGTATACACATCTTCCATAAGGACCATTCTCAACTGCTTTTTTAACCTCATCTAGTGTTTGAATTTCAACTATTGCAGTAGTTGGCCACTTCCCAACATTGTTGTAATATAACTTAATTGCTGAATAAGGACACTTACTTTCTATTTTGCACTCAACGCATCTATCTGCTGCATCTTTAGGTTTTCTTTCCTTTTTAAAATAACTTAACTCACCAAAGGAAGCTATTTTTCTGCAAGGACTTCCCACTAACCATAATAAGATGTCCATGTCATGACAGGACTTTTGCAGCATTAGAGAACTTGATAAATTTGAATTTCTCCAATTTCCTCTTACAAAGCTATGACCAAAATGGAAATATCCAATATTTTCATTATGTTGAATAGACATTATATCTCCTATTTCACCACTGTCTATTATTTTTTTGATAGTATTAAAGAAAGGTGTATATCTAAGCACATGACATATCATAAATACTTTATTATTTTCTTTTGCAAGAAGTCCTAAATTCATTACTTCCTCTGGTATACTTGACATAGGTTTTTCTAAAAGTATATGATAACCTCTTTTTAACGCAAGCTTTGCAGGTTCAAAATGTATTCTGTCTGGAGTTGCGATAACCACTGCATCACAGAATTTATCTTTTTCTAAAAGTTGTTCCCATGATTCAAATTGATATTCTGATTTTATATTATGTTTTTCTGAAAACTCTTTTCTTTTTATTTCATTTGGTTCTGCTACTGCTACAAATTCTATATGCTCAGGATTTACAAGTGCATAATTTCCATAAATATCTTTACCTCGTTGTCCTGCTCCTATTAATCCAACTCTAATTTTTGACATTTTTAATCCCCCTCAATTAATTAAGATTTCTAAAATATTATAAAATGAATTTTAATCATATTAACCTTTTGTTCCAGTAAAAGCCATTCCTTCAACGAATTGTTTTTGGAATATTAAGAATACAATTATCATAGGCCATATAGCAAGTACCGTTCCAGCCATCATTACTGGGTAGTTAGTTGAATGCTGTCCTTGCATGGAAGCAAGACCTGCTGATAATGTCATCTTATCTATAGAAGTATTTGCAATTAAAGGCCACATTAATGAGTTCCAACAATACAGCATTGTACTTATTGCAAGTGCAGTTAATGCAGGTTTAACTAGTGGAAGCATTATCTTAGTCAATATTTGAAAACGATTATAGCCATCCAATACTGCAGCTTCTTCTAATTCCTTTGGAATATTCATAAAAAACTGTCTCATTAAATAAGTACCAAAAGCACTAAACAAGCCAGGAAGAATAAGGGCAGGTATTGAATTTAATAATCCTAGCTTTTTAATAATCATGAACTGAGGGATTATAAATATCTGTCCTGGTACCATAAGTACAGATAGTATAAGAATGAATATAAAATTTTTTCCTGGAAAATCAATTCTTGCAAAGGCATATCCTGCCATAGAGCAAAAAACTAGTTGTCCTATGGTGGTTACTATAGTATATACAATAGTATTGTAATAAAATGTTCCATAAGGCAGCGTATCTATAGCCTTCTTATAATTGCTCCACTGAGGTGAAGATGGAAAAATTTTAGGAGGTATTTGTGTTGTTTCTCCTAATGTTTTAAGTGATGTTAGTATCATCCATATAAATGGTATTGTGGTAGTAATTACTCCTATTATTAAAATAAAATGTATAAGAATTTTTTTATTCTTGCTTAAATTTAATTCATTCATTTTCAACTCTCCTAACCTATTCTTACTAATCAACAAATTTCTTTTGTAGTTTAAGTTGAAATGCTGTAATGATAAGTATTATTACAAATAGTACTATAGAAATTGCTGATGCATATCCTTTATCAAGATATTCGAATGCATTTTTGTAGAATAGATATACAATGGACATAGTACTATCTATTGCCATACTAGTCTTACTAATCATCATAAATATTACGTCGAACATTTGAAGAGCACCAATTAATGATGTAATTGAGACAAAGAATATTGTTGGTGCTAATAGTGGTAAGGTTATTGAGAAAAATTGTCTTATTGGGCCGGCACCATCTATAGTTGCTGCTTCATAATAAGATTTTGGAATTCCCTGAAGCCCTGCAAGAAAGTAAATTATTTTCATTCCGAGTGAACTCCATATGCCTACAATTATTAAAGCTGTCATTGCGTATTTGGGCTCTGCTATCCAAGCATGTCCTTCTAAGCCAAGTTTGCCTAAAACATGGTTTATCAAACCATATTGTCCATTGTAAAGCCATTTCCACATGGTAGCAATAGCAGCTGGCATAGTGACAGCTGGCAAGAAAAACAATAATCTATAAAATGAGATTCCTTTTATTTTTAAATTTAATAACGTAGATATGATAATTGCTAAGCAAATACTAATAGGAACAGATACTATGGTAAATTTGAAAGTATTAAGTAATGCTCGTGGAATAGTAGGATCTGAAACAAGTTTTTTATAATTTTCAAGTCCAATCCATGAGTATTTTCCAAAAGAGCCTAAGTCAGTAAAGCTATAATATAAATTCTGAAAAAAAGGTATTATATAAAATATACCAAGTCCTAATAATAATGGTAATATTAATAAATATCCCCAAAGACAATCATTCAACTTTTTACTTTTAAGTCTATTCTTTCTCTTAGGAGGTTTTTCCTTTTTAATTTCTCTTTCTTCAACAATTAATGTATCCATTTTTCTCCCCCTTCTTTAAATCTAAGGAATAGTACAAACTAGTTGAACTATTTTAAAAAGGTCCAACTATAGGGATACAATGTGAAAACTTAA
>NZ_DKLM01000156.1:1495-9609 GCF_002455975.1 Clostridium sp. UBA6640 | reverse complement strand
ATCTTTCATTCTTAATTTTTCATTCATAAAAAAGATTTTTTGTTATGGAAATTAAAATCCTGTATAAGTTAAATTTTCATTAATGAACCCTATAGCTACACCAATATTATTTTTTATCCTACTTTTCTTGCTGAAGTGCTTCGTCCATTTCCTCACCGATTTTTTTCAATCCTTCTTCAACGGATATTTTTCCAGACCACATTTCCTTAATATATTTGAGTTCAATATCATTCCATTTTGGTGTGTTTTTTGACACTGGATAGATTATTGAATAGTTCAGTCCATCAACATATGCTTGAAGATTTAGGTTAGGATAAGTATCTTTCCATATATCTAATACATCCATACGTGCAGGAATAACCACTCCTGACTTTGCCGAAATGTCATTTGCTTCTTTACCTCCAAGGAATTTCACAAACTCCCAAGCTTCTTTAGGATACTTTGTATTAGCAGAAATTACATTACTCAATCCATGTATTACTGCTGCACGCTTTTTAATCAATGGCATTACAGTCAAATCAATATGATCTTTTATCAATTCATTTTCCATAAATACAGGTACATCCCATGAAGCTGCGTTAACCATAGCTAGTCTCTCAGCCTTAAACATGTCTATTTCGGAGGTATCTGACATTTCTTCTATAGTAGGTGATAATCCATCTTTTATAAGATCTATCCATATTTGTGTTCCTTCAATAGCTTCAGGAGAGCTATATCCTGATTTTTTTCTATCCTCTGAAATTATAAATCCACCACTCTGAGGTATTGAGTTATAAAGGCCTTCTTGTGTATCAGGTCTTGCAGCTATTCCATAAACGCCTTTTTCTTTGTCCGTTAATTTTCTAGCCGCTTCAACCATATCATTCCATGTCCAATTTTCATTTGGATATTCTACGCCTTTCTCATCAAATAATTTCTTGTTATACCATAACGCTGTTAAATCCCAATCTTTTGGAATACCATATAGCTTATCATCAACAGTATATAATTTTACTAAGCTTTCTGGGTACAAACTTAAGTCCATATTATCTTCTTTCACCTTATCATCAATAGGTAACAGTATTCCATTTGATGCATATTTAACTATATTGGGACCATTTATCCAGAATATATCTGGAAGAACTTCACCAGTAGCAGCAGCTTCTAGTTTTGTCCAATATTGGCCATAAGGTGTTAATTGAATATCAATTTTGATATTCGAGTTCTGTTCTTCAAATTTGTTAGCTATTTCGCGAAGTATTGGTTCTTGATACTTATCCCATAGTCCAAAGGTTAAAGTTACATTGTCGTCATTACTAGTAGTTTTGTCATTAGTTTCTCCGCTGCATCCAGCAAGCATTATAGTCACTATAATTACGGAGAGAATAGTGCCAACCATCCTTTTAAATTTCATAATATTTTCCCCCTTAAAATATATGATAGTGTAAAATTATTCACACTATTTTTAAAATTTTTAATATATATGAAAGGTTACACAGTTTTAAATAAGAAATAATGACTTCCTAATTTCATTTTATAATTTACTACTATATATCGACTTACGCTATTTAAATATATTTTTATAGCTACTATTCATAACTATAAATTGATACACCCTTAACCACTCTATTGACAATGCCGCTTGGATTAGGGTTATCCGGCTCTACATTAGCTTTTACTGAGTATAATAGTGCAAATATCTGAGCATAAAGCAGATATAGCAATGATATATAAATTTCATTATCTATTTTAATTGGACATTTACTTAAACAAAGCTGATGATTTGAATTCTTTTCGGCATCTTCATCATGTTCCTTTGTGATTGAAATTATTTTATGTTCTCCAGCATTATTATAAACTTCATTCAACATATCCATATCATACTTTCTCGTATAATCATCTATGGATACATATAAAAATATTAAAGTTTTATCATCTACAATAGATTTAGGACCATGTCTAAAACCTAATACTGTTTCATTAAAAGATATAATTTGTCCTCTAGTTAATTCCAATAGCTTTAATGAGCTTTCTTTTGAAATTCCAAAGAAACTGCTAGATCCCAAATATACAACTCTCTTATAATCATAATCTAATAATTCTTTTTCTTCTTTGTAGCCCTCATCTATTATGTTTCTGCCAATGGCGGACATTTCAGATATCTGTTTTTTATTTTCTTCAAGATTTTCCATATCAAAAATTAATGATGCTGCAATGGTCATACAGGTGAAACTGCTGGTCATTGCAAATCCTAAATCATTAGATTTATCCGGCATAAGTAGTAAAAGAGTATTTTTATTTTTCTCAGACATTTTTGCTAATTTTCCTCTTGAATTGCATGTAATAAATATATGACTTATATCATCAACTAACTCATTAGCTAAGTCATAAGCTGCAACACTTTCAGGACTATCCCCTGAACGGGCAAAAGATACTAATATTGTAGGAATATGCTTTTTAAAATATGAGTCAGGATTAGAAACTATATCCGTCGTAGGGATAGCTTCAAAAATATATTCCTTTCTTTTATTTAAATAAGGAATTACTACTTCCCCTACATAGGCAGAGGTACCAGCTCCTGTAAATATCACTCTAACCTTTTCTTTTCTAAGCCTTTCATCTATGAAATTGTTGATATTATCTTTATTACTTTCAATTATTTCTAATGTTTTAAGCCAAAGTTCTGGTTGTTGATATATTTCTTTAGCTGTATTAATTCCATTCAATTCTTTCCACTTTTCTTCATTAAATCCAAACATTTCATCACCCTCATAACACATAATAACATGATGTCATTATGTCATCATGTTGTAATTACCAGTTAACTTAAAAAAATTTATTTTTTTAATAAAACATGGTATTTAAATTTATCTCCTCTTGCAATACCTTTTGTATATTCAATAATTATATTATTTTCATATGTTATTCTCTTTATCATCATTGCAGGCAATCCGGATTTATATTTTAGTATTGCTGCTTCTTCTTCACTGGCTAACACTGCCTGGAATGTTTCCTCAGCACAAGTAAAGGTTGTTTTGTATTTCTCCGTAAATATATTATACATTGCGTCTTTTTCTAGCTGGTCTTTTGTAAGCCCTGGAAATCTGCTACAAGGTACATAACTTGTTTCTAACATCATTGGCTCATTATCAGCTAGTCTTAATCTTGTAAATACATAAACTTTTTCTCCTGACAATAAGTTCATCTTTTTTGCTAATTCATCATTACATTCTATTGTTTTAAAATCTAATACTTGTGATGATGGTTTCTTTCCTATTTTTTTCATTTCATCAGTAAAGCTATAAAACTCTAAAAGATCTTGTTTCAATTTTTTTGGCGAAACAAAGGTTCCCTTTCCATGTTCTCTATATACATACCCTTCTCTTTCTAATTCTTGCATCGCTTGTCTTACAGTAGATCTACTAACATTGTAAGTTTCACACAATTCTCTTTCTGACGGTAGTTGATCATTTTCATTTAGGTATCCATGGTCCATCATTTCTATAAGGATATCTATCAACTGATAATATAATGGTATTCTGCTTTCTTTATTTATGTTCTTCATAGTTTCCACCTACAATTATTTTTATTACTGGTACGTACCACCTATTTAAATATTATATTATTTTTCATATACTGTCAATATAATTTAATAATTTATTTTATTAATAATTATGCCTTTTATTAATAATTATGCCTTTTATTTCAAAAACAAAATTTTATTGCATACAGTGGCAAAATAACAGTAAATCCTGTACTTGCACCACAATTATTATTAAGCCTTCTAGTTCATTATTAGTGGCATATTATTCAATACTATCTTCTCTTTCTCCCTTTTTTAGTAGCTTTTTTCGCTCTTTACATGTAAATCAATGCTAGCATATATAAAAGCTCTTTCTTCCCTAGACATTTTAGCAAGTGTACTAAGAAAGCTTTTAAGTCTATAGGTGGTATGGTGAGCATACATCTCCTCCCTACCACCTTACCTTTACGCATAATAAAAACACCTACCAATGCAAGTGTTTTTATTATGTATTACTTTTATCTAATATTATATTTAAACTCTTGCTTATTAGCTTTTATAATAATTGCTAAAGGTTTATTATCGCTCTCCATAATTTTGGGTACTGTTGCTAAAAAGTGAAGTACTCCATTTCCTAATGGTTCTATTGATGTTATATTAGTATACGTAAAATCTGATCCATCATCATATTCTATTATTGAAGATGTACCATATTCATATTTATTATAAAGAATTTTAACTGATAAAAATTCATCTGCCATTTTTCCATCTGGTAAAAGATTCTTTACATTTATAACAGATTCAAAAAGTGTTTTCCCTTCACCTTCAACCTCGTAACAAGTATAAACACCTTTTGCATTCGGTGGACTTATTATTTTATCAAACTTAGTATCATTAACTGTTAATTCACAGTAATTATCTATACTAACTACTTCACCTTTTTTGATTTCTTTTATTTGTGGACCCTCTTCTTTTTTAACATCTTCTTCTTTTTTACTATCATTATTATCTTCTACTACCTCATTATTTTTTTGAAGTTCTAAATCTGTTTTTTGCTTACAAGCACTAACTGTAAAAAGTAATGTAATGATAAGTAATATACTTATTATTTTTTTCATATGTCTCTCCTTCATTGCTAATATTTCATTTATATAATAGCAAAGCATAACTTATTAAACAAGCATTACCTTTTTCTCTTTCACTTTATTTAAAATATTTCTTTTCTTTTTCTTCATGCAAATCTATTGAAGCATATATAAAAGCTGTTTCATCTCTAAGTATATCTCTAAGGACGTTAAAATCTATGGAAGCTTAGTTAGCATAATTTACCTCACTATCACCTCGCTTTTACATATAATAAAAACACCTACCAATGTAAGTGCTTTTATTATTAAAATACATTTCTAACTTAATTTTTTACTTTATATTCTGATTGAGTTTTCGTATAATTTTCTATATTCCTTATTATTTCTTCAGCACTGATTTTCTCTTCCTCAGGCTCTATAATTTCATATTCAGCATCTGGAGTTAATGTTATATTATCTTGTTTCGGAATTTGTCCTGTCTCTTGTAAATAATCTGATACTATGTTTTCAGCTTTTATAGTGCTCACAAGTATCCAATCTTCATAAAGCTTACCAAACTTATTTCTAAACCACTTTGTTGTATATTGATTAGAATATTTAAATAGTGAGTATATATCTCCTACTCTATTACGTATTTTTATACCATCATCATTTGTCCATTCTACAATTTTATTTAAATCTGTTTTTCTTATATCTTTTAACTCTACGTTTAAAATACTTCCATCTAGCTTATAGTAAATATCAGCGATACTTTCATATTCATGTCCTATAAGTTTTTTCCACCCTACCATTTCTCCTGTTGCAGGTTTTGATTGTAATTTTTCCTTTTTATAAGGAAACCATTTTTTATACACATCATATGGAACTTCATTTTGAGGAATCATTCCTACATATGTTGTTGAATTTGGCTCATAATAGTTACAATTAGTTTCTAGTATTTCACATACCTCTTGTAATGATATAAAAATATTATTATTGTAAAGAATATTATTAGTATTCATTTTCTTCCCATGAATTTTAACGCTACCACTATTGAAAGTAGCATTAATATTGGCTAAATCTTTCGAAATAAGTGATTCTTTTGTAGTTTTATCTGTCTGCTTGATATTTTTCCAAGAATCAACAACATTTTTGGGAACTTCTCCAGCAGGTACCTGCCCTATATATGTTGTCTTAGTTTTTCCATAATAGTAAACATTCATATTAAATAGCTCAGCAATACTGTTTATTGGTAGATATATTTTATTATTATATAACATTCTGTTACCATTAAAACTAGCTCCATTGACTTTAACGTTGGCTTTATTAAATGTTACTTTTATATCTTTTTTATTTGTACCTGCAAATGCAGAAACTGGTGTAATAATAAAAATGGTAATGACTAAAAAAACTAATATTTTTCTCATTTTTACTTTCATCATAATCCCTCCCTTATTTACTATATTATACCAATATGTTATTTAAGGGTCTACTAAGTTAGATAATATTTTAGATGACGATTATTTTTTACTGCCATATATAATGAATTATTTAGAGATAACAAAAAGCACCTATTTAAATAAGTGCTTTTACTCTTTCTGCGAATATAATTTTCCATTAAAATTGCAAGGTATTTACATATTATTACTCTTGACTAGTGGTTTTCCCAGCATTATTTATTTTTATTATATCTTTTAATTTTGCATAACCTACAAAACTTAATATTATTGAAGGAATAACAAAGATGATATATATAATAAAAATAACACCACCTACAGAATACAAAATACCACCTGTGAGTGTAAAACCTCTTTTGTTTGAAAAATATCCTACCCAATTAAATATTGTTGCCAACACAACTAAAACCATATGAGGTGTCACTAAAGCTGTTGCCATAGCTGCCCCTGCAAGTTCCATCCCATCCTTACTTCCAAATATTCCACCACTAAAATATGTTATAAGATATAAAGAATATAATGTTCCTAATATTGCGGAAGTTAAATACATCTCATATTAATGTTTAACAAATTGATAGAAGCAAGAAATATAAAACTGTTAAATTTAAATACATCCTACGTTAAGGTTACTAATCTATATTACTTATTCTACAACTATTTAAGTTTTCTTTTTATAGAATAGAAAGAAAGGATTACTAGGTATAGCTCCTAATAATCCTTTTTATTTCAACTCTTTTTTAGAAAATTTATAACAAAATATAAAACTACTTATTTTCTTCAGTAGCTTGTCTTTTAAATTTCTATATTAAATTTAATTATAAAAATTAGCTAAGAACATAGGAAATATCATAACCGGAAGTTACAGTAGCACCTTTTATTGGTATATATGCTACGTCAAGTGTCATTGGTGGTGTTGGTAATTGAGTATATTCTTGTGAAAGATTATATACTACTGGTGATCCTGTTGTTGGTGTAACTGTTACTTGTGCAGCAACTACCAAAGTATAATCTGTTCCATTTGGATCAGTAAGAGTACCTGTGTCTATAGTTATAGTGTGAAAACTTCCAAAGCTAAATGCCATAAAAATCACCCCTATTATTTTTCAAAATAATTATTTCCTACACTTTATTATATTAATTTAGCTAGAACATGTTACAGTTAAAGAAAATAGTCTTTATAATAGCTTTTTTAATCATTTCAATCTTTTTCATAATTTTTCATCTAAAATTTATTTTTATAGATGATAATAAGAATATGCAATTTCTATTGTAGGTGTTATGCCTTCTTGTGGTATATAAGCAACATTTATTACATCATTACCTTGGCTTGGTATATAATTATATTCTTTTGAAGTGTAATATTTTTTACTTCCTACAGTCACTACTATAACAATTAATAATCTACATTTGTCATCGTAGCTCGCAGGATTTTCATAATCGGCATAGTTTATAGTTACAGGTAAATATGCATATTGACCTTGGCCATTGCAAGAAGAGTACTTGTATACTATCCTTAAAATTGGCATTAAATATTTATTGCTAATAGAAGCGGATCCAAAACTTAATAAAGGAGTTATTCCTGCCTCTCCCTCAATAACTAATCCTTTATTTATAATGGTACCATCAAGCCACGCTATAAGAATATCCATTATATTAATTTCAACTGATATTTTATTTATTGATACCTCTCCAATCTTTTTATAAGAGTCATATATTTGTGGTTGAACTTTATAGGTTGTACAAGTGCTAAAATCATCTTTTAATGGATATATATTTATTAAACTATTAACAGGCATATCAGAACAACTTTTAAACAACACAAGTTCTGCTGACGATATTAATGCATTCTCTGGTATACTGTCTATATTAAAAAATAGATAGCTTTTATTAATACTTCCATGAATATCCTCAATAAATATAAAGTCATCTTTAATTGCACAACATGTTTTATTTGAAATTGTTATGCTTTTATCCCCTGGGATTATAAGAGAGGCCATTTATATCACCTCTTTCACATAATTTATTTTTCATATATATAATAGAATATGTTAACTTTTTAAAAAAGGCTACTTATAGGGATACAATGTGAAA
>NZ_DKLM01000156.1:0-1415 GCF_002455975.1 Clostridium sp. UBA6640 | reverse complement strand
TGGAAATTAAAATCATGCATAAATTAAATTTCCATTGTGGAACCCTATATATGAATACAATGTAAAAACTTAATATGTATTCTGGAAAATAAATTTTCTATAAAAACAGATAAACTCCTTAGAAAGCAAGTATTAATAATTAAAAATGAAAATCTAGGATGAAATTCACTGTTAGTGAATTTCTAAAATGAAGTTTATTTCAAAAATTATTATAAGTACTATTTATCAGTAAAACTAGAGTAAAAATTTATTTTAATTTCAAATTAATGTTATAATTACTTCAGGACAACCTGTAGTATAATATGCATTTGTATTTAGGACAAAAATATTTACATAAAGGAGAGGAGAAAATATGTTATTTAAGGATATAGAAACAGAAAGGTTATTTCTGAAAAACATATCCATTGATGATAGAGATTTTATATTTAGCCAATTTTCAGATAATGTAGTGAATAGATACCTGTTTGATGCAGAGCCATTAACTGATATAGAAGGTGCAGATGAAATCATTAATTTTTATATACAGCCTGAACCACGACTGCATCACCGTTGGATTATGGTACGAAAGTCAGATGGAAGAAAAATTGGTACATGTGGGTTTCATTGCTGGAATCAGAGAGAGTATAAAGTTGATGTCGGTTACGACCTAAAAGAAGAGTTTTGGGGAAATGGTTATATGCAAGAAGCAATGAAAGAGATTATAACATTTGCTATAGATAAAATGCATATAAAAGAGATAAGTGCATGTATTTATACTGATAATCAAAGATCAATTCATCTTGTAGAAAACCTTGGCTTTGTTTTATCTGGTTCAAGTTATGAATTATTTAGAGATAAGGAATACTTGCATAATATATACTCTCTTTATATCACCAATTTAACATAATTTACAATGCATGAATAAATGGGAGTGAAAATAGCTTTCCTTAAATCAACACTATTCCAAAATATAGATAAAAGTAAAATTTATTTCAAAAATGAGAGGAGAATATATTATGGATTACAATAACAAAGATTTTTGGAGAACATTAGATGAGCTAGTAAATAGTTCTGAAATAGTTATAGACAGACCAAAAGGCTCAAGACATCCTAGATATCCTGATATGTTATATGAAGTTGATTATGGATATTTAAAAAATACAAAATCTATGGATGGTGGCGGAATTGACATCTGGCGTGGAACAGATGAAAAACAGGAAATTGATTCAATTATATGTATTGTAGATTTGGTAAAGAGAGATTCTGAAATTAAAATATTAATTGGCTGTAATAATGAAGAAAAAGAAATAATATATAAATTTCATAATAATTCAGAATTTATGAAGGGTATCTTTATATCAAGGTTAGAAGAATAATCTATAAGGATACAATGTGAAAACTTAATATATACTCTGGAAAATAAGTTTTCTATAAAA
>NZ_DKLM01000103.1 GCF_002455975.1 Clostridium sp. UBA6640 | reverse complement strand
TAGGGGGCCAATCCGACAATTAAGGAGGAATTTATTTCAAGTAAAAATAATTTCTTTAACTTTATTTTTAACTGGCAATACAATTGCTAGTTATTATGTGGCGAACACTGTTCGCCATTTTTTATATGTCCAATATCCGATAATAGGAATGGGTCTAGATTTTATGGAGGACGCTGCTCTCAGCTACAGCTAATCAATTCTAAATTTCTCAGCTTCTGCTGAGAAATATACATAAATTCTTCACTCTTAATTATTAATCCTTAATTTACAAGTAAGAGATGATTCATTCTTTTTAATAATTTTCATTTTATAATTTGTAATGAACCGTCCCCATATTTCAGATAGACAACCTTATCTAAAGTATTTTTTTTGTTTAATAAACAATAATTTAAAATGATTTTATAAAATCTAACTCTATTAATTAAACAAGATGTTTAAAAGTCTATTTTGTTCATCTTCATCATTTTTACCTTCTGGCAATAAATGAAATAAAACTTCATTTTCTCTCCATAACCCTCCAATGTCTTTCAGCATATACTCTGCACATTCCTTAAGTAATATAAATTGTGTTTCTAAGGAACTTTCTGAATACAACCTTGAAATAATTTCAAATAGAACAGGTTCTTGATTCTGAATAAGTTTTAAATGCAATTTTGGTTTTCCAATTTCCCAGACTTTAATATTAGCATAACAGGATAAAAACCAATCAACAGATGAATAAATAAAATATTTCGTATAAAGTCCATTATCATGAAGTCTATGCTCTAATTTATCGAGTATATGCTTAAAAGTAAATCTATACAGAGATATTTGTGAATCAGATAATTTATTTTTTGATGCCCATGTAGTTTGAATTTTCTTCAATAATTCTGATGTAATATTGTCTTTATCGTATAAAATATTGCAATTAAGATGAACAAGCAAAAACTCATTTAATGGGTTATCTAACATAAAATCTTCTTTAGATAAAAGCATACAGTCAACTGGAATGTCATTAATATGAAAATGAACTCCTGCAAAATTAGTAGACACAGGTTTATCAAAGATTACAGTTAAATCATAATCTCCGCCTACGGTCATATCTGTATAAGTTCTTCCACCATATTCTACTATACCTATAATATTTTCATTTTTCTTCAAATGCTCAATAAAACTCTCAATATTATCAAATGAATTTTTATCAACTAACAATTTATCCACCTTCCCTTATTACATACATTATTTCAATATAATATAAATAAGTAAATTAATCAATATGGTATAAATGAAAAAAATTTACAGCATTATTTTGAAGTGAAATTAGTCAAAGTCATCTAGTTTCAATTATATAAGGGGATGATTTATTTTTTTAAATAAAATTGATAAATAAATCCTATAATTTTTAATGAACCATCCCTATATCTACAGCAATTAAGAATTAAGTATGAAGAATGAAGAATTAAGGTGGAAATTAAATCTTTACGAATTAATTTCTTTAACTCATTTTTTACTAGCAATGCAATTGCTAGCAACATTGTAGGGACGAATAGTGTTCGTCAGTTCTTTTTTCACATCTAAGGATTTCATGGAGAACACTGTTCTCCGCTACAGCTAATCAATGTTATAAACATATACACTAAATTCTAAAGGAACATATTTATACATGGATTTATCTTAATAAGAGCAAACTACAATAGAATCCAATAAAAGGACGGTGTAGTTTGAGCTTATGAAAAATAAAGCGGCAGAAAGAAATTTTAAGAAGATAAGAAATGAGTTTAATAATATTGAGAACATAGTAAAACATAGCAAATCTTATAATCTATGGGAGCATGAGGCAGCTATAAGAAAAAAACTTAGAATGTTAAATGAATACAAGGAATTAGATATTAAAAAATATAAAACAATTTGCAATAAATATCTAGAATTATTAAATTATGCGTCACAAAAGCTTTTACAGGATTATAATCATAAAAATAATACAAGTTTTAATTTTAGAGATATAGTTAAAGGGAAAGAAGGAGCATATCTTAAATCAGGGATTATGGGACTTCTTATTACGGAGCATATTCCTAAAATAGTGGCTAAGGAATTTGAGGAGATCTTTCCTTTAAACCCTAAGGATGAATATAAGGAAGTAAGGAAACTTAAAAGAAAGTTTTATCTTCATCTTGGCGAAACAAATACAGGGAAAACCTACAACTCAATACAAAGACTTAAAGAGTCTTCAAAGGGTATTTATCTTTCTCCACTAAGAATACTTGCTTTAGAAAATTATGAAAGGCTCAATAAAGAGGGAGTTAAATGTAATTTAATAACCGGTGAAGAAGAAATTATAATTGAAGGAGCGGAGCATATTTCTTGTACTATAGAGAAATTAAATATAAATGAAGAATATGAAATAGCTATAATAGATGAAATTCAAATGATAAATGATGATCAGAGGGGAGCATCATGGACCAGGGCATTATTAGCATTAAACTGTAAGGAAATACATGTTTGCGGTGCTATAAATTCGAAAGAATTATTAATAGATATATTAGAGGACTGTGGAGAAGAGTACGAAATAAAGGAATATAAAAGAAATATACCCCTTATCGCAGAGCATAAACAATTTTCTTATAAAGATGTCAAATCAGGAGATGCTCTAGTAGTATTTTCTAAAAAAAGAGTATTAGAATTAGGAAGCTTCTATTCAAATTTAGGAATAAAATCAAGTATGATATATGGAGATTTACCGCCGGAGGTTAGAAGGAAGCAGTATGAACAATTTATAAATGGGGAAAGTAGTATGCTAGTATCTACTGATGCTATCGGTATGGGCGTAAATTTACCTATAAGAAGAATAGTGTTTATGGAAATTAAAAAGTTTGATGGAAATGAAGTAAGATACTTAAACTCTCAAGAAGTAAAACAAATTGCAGGAAGAGCTGGAAGAAAGGGAATTTATGATGAGGGATTCGTAGCTTCTTATGGTAATACCCAAGAATTTATTAATGATAATTTAGAAATAAAAGATGAACTTATAGAATCAGCAGTTTTAGGGCCAAGTGAAGAAATTTTAAAAATTAAAACCTTACCGTTAAGAGAGAAATTAGCATTATGGAGCACTATGGAAGAAACTATACCCTATTATAGAAAGATGGACATAGGAGAATATTTAATTGTTTTAGATAGCATAAAAAATTATAAATTAGATGAAGTAATTCAATGGAAACTTTTAAAAATACCCTTCGATGTAAGCAATAAAGATATAATGAATTGTTTTCTCTATTATATGGACGAAATATTTATCTCTAAAACTAAGGAATTCTCAAAACCTACATATAAATTTAAAGACCTATATGAACTAGAAACATATTATCAAAAAATAAATTTATACTATTCATTTTCAAAAGTTTTTAACTTAAATTTTGATGAAGAATGGGTCTATGATGAAAGAATTAAGGTTAGCGAAGATATAAATCATATATTATTAAAAATATAACTTTAACTTCAAGGGACGGTTCATTCTTTTTCGCAAGACACTCTTGTATAAAAATCGGTTATGCAGATAACCTAATATTGATGTAACAAATCTGCAGTGATGTAGATTGAATTGACCAACACATAAGAAATCCCTCCAAACTTTACGGGCTTGGAGGGTAATAATATTTAGGCATATTGGAACGCCCACCAAACCACCGTTTTTTTATTTGGTAGGTATAGTCTCTATAATTTAAAAAGAACCGGAATGCAGATCATCAACCTACCGATTCCTGTTCTTTTATATGATTATAAATAAGGAAGTGTAACTTTCAATATGCCTAGACTGACAAGAACGGCAAATAGCACTATAATAGGTGCAATTATTTTGTTCGGTAAATCGAATTTGTTTATTATTCCTACAAAGAGTGATACCATTAGTAAAAATAAAAGAAAGCAAAGAATGAACAATTTGCTTCCTTTGATAAACAAAGTATAAAGTAGATACTCTGTAGCCCAAAAAGCGAAGATTATTATTAAAATTATGCCAATAAGATAACTTATCTTTTTTCTCATATTCCACCACCTTAAAATAATAAGGGGTATAAGAGTTTTATACCCCTTATTACATACATAAATAAAATTTCAGTTTTTATTAATAGCTGTATAAATAACCATATCTATCCTTATACCAATCGCCATACTTTCCAGAGAATGGATTGGAAATAGAACTGGTTTTAGAAATAGTGGAGTAGAATTTATTTACCATATTGCTTGACCACATAAACTGTACTTTCATGTATTGATTTTTGCTTTTATTCATGCCTGCAAAACAATCGTACATTCTCGAACGGTCAATACTTTTTAGCCAGTTCCAACCTAGCCCAACAACTGCCCCTACCGCAACGGATGTAATTGTTGCTGGGCCTCCTGTAATACCTAAAACACTGCAAATATAGGCAGATAATGCAGTACCTGCAGCACCAGTAGCCACTAGTTCAGCCAAATCTTTAAAAGCATTATAATTAGCACTAGCTGCCAAAATGGCTGCTGCGGTATCCCAAGTAAGGAAGTCTACTTCCAGAGTATATGTTCCAGATAGAATTTCGCCTAATGTTAAAGGCGAATGACCACTTGTTGTATCACGAACCCATGCTACTCCAATATTTCCTGAATATTGTACACTACCTGTAGTGGAAAGTGGCATAATAATAGAATTGGAAGATGGATAAGATGGTTGAGTTTCAACGGTTGCTTTAATTTCATCCATAGCCTTTTGAAATTTTAATCCAAAAGCTAAACCGTCCAATCCAAGACGAATTTCATCTTCCGTATAGTCATCAGTCTGAACGGAAAATGCCTTTTCAAATAGAACTTCGGCCTCTTTAATAGATAGTGCTTTAATTTGTTCTTTATCAAGGTCGATTAGTTCCTGAACATATTTACCCTCAACTGAATAGGGATTACGTTCTGCTGCAAATGCTGGTACTGCCATTGAAATACTCATCGATAATACAAGTATAAAACTCAAAATTTTTGTAGATAGTTTTTTCATTTTTATCCCCCTTTTCTGACTAAACTAGGTCAAGTAATTTACGTATTAATTTTCTTTTTAATCCAATAAGAACATCAAATTGAGAAAGACAAAATTCAAATTGTAATTAAAAAGTTATACATTAACCAATGGAATCACCTCCATAATATTGATATTATAATTACTTGTAACGTCATTGTATATTATCTAGTAATAATTGTAAAATATGTATATATTTTGCGATAATTTCAATCAATAATTGACATAATAGCCTAATCGTATTATTATACTAGGGTGTGTCTGAAAACTAGGTAGTGCACAAGACTTAAATTTTAGATATAATACTATAAAAAACTTCGAGGTTAAAATTATGACACAAAAGCGTTATGAAATATCGGATGAACAATGGAATCAAATAAAGGACTTATTTCCCGTGGCGAAAACAGGAAGACCTCCCCAAAATAATAGGGTAATGTTTAATGCAATACTATGGATTGCAAGAAGTTGTGCAGCATGGCGTGATTTGCCAGAACGTTTTGGCTCATGGAAAACAGTATATAGTCGTTTTTGTAAGTGGCGTGATGACGGCACTCTATTAATAATTTTTAAAGAGTTAGTCTCTGATGCAGATTATGAAAATTTAAGTATCAACTCAACATGTATAAAAGCCCACCAGCATAGTGCTGGTTTTAATCTTGCATCGTTCCAAGAAGAATGAAATTTAGAAACGCATGTTAATAGTCGTTTGATAATCTTATAGGTAATTATTATGCTTAATAGTAATTTAAATATTTTTTTGAATATATTTATACTAATAACGCAAATAATATGTTGTTTGTTTTTTAAAATTTTTTAAAATTTTTACTAAAGCCGTGTTCCAAATAGTGGAACATCTTGAACATTCATTAATAAATTAGTTCGTATTACTTGCATTATTCTTAAGATAGTTATATTCTTTTTAGATTCTATGTTTAAAACTTGCAATAATACATAGGATATTAATGCAGAGTAAATCTGTATTTTGAGTGCATTTTCATTGTGGTCTATCCAATGTTTAATTGTTAGGTATTGCTTAATACACTTGAAAAAGCACTCAATCTTCCATCGCATTTTATAAAGATAGATTATCTCCTTTGCACATATATTGCGCATATCTGTTAACAATCTTATCGTTACTTCTTGATTTTTTCTGTTAATATAAGTATAAGTAATTTCCCTATATATTCTTTGAATAGTATCTTTATCTTTATTTTTAATTGCTTCAGCACCTAATAATATATTTCAATCTTGAATATCATCTTTTGCAGTATGTGTTTCATCGCAATATGAAACCATAGCATCTGTATAAAGTGGAGTAATAAATTGAATATTATTATCATAAAGTTCATTATACTAGCTATATTTACGGTATCCTCTATCAAATAGATATATGCTTCCATCATTTTCAATAATATTATCTACACATTCTATGTCTCTAACCTTTGAATGAACTACATTTACTTTTTCAGGAATAAATTTTGTATGATTATAAAGTATATTATATTTAATTGAATATTTTTCACATTTATAATAAAGTTCAGGTGCCAATTTAGCAGCTATTTGAATTGTAGTAGAATCCATAATCTTTATATCTCCTAATTTTTTTGAAGATTCATTAAGACCAACTCTTTTTATAAAACAATTCACAATATCTTGAAAAACTTTTTCGAAAATTTCATAGTTTCTTTTCTCATTTTTACGAGATATTTGAGATATACTTGGCAAATTAAAAAGTTCTTACATATTTGGTGTCCCTTTATAAGTATCAACTAATTCATGAAGTGAGTTATAATTAGAAACCTGTAAAAATATTATTGACTTTATATGAGAAAAAGTATCAAAAGCTTTTGTTTTAAAATCATTATTGTACGCATTTTTTAAAAGATTTACTCTATTCTCAGAAATTGGTTTAATTAATTTTGTAAAAACTTTTCTTATTTTCCTAGTACTCATAATAAATTACCTCTCTTTTAATAATTTTAATAAGATTTTTATTAAAATGGCAATAAGTTTTCTTTAGGTAATTTAGGATATTTATTCAAAGATGCAACACTAAAACCCCTGAGGTGTGGTATAGTTTGGAGCAAGAATTAGTGAGCTTACACTAGTATTATAGAGATAAGCAATATAATTAAAATATTGTTTAATATCGCAGATATAGTTTCTTAGCATACTGCACCCTAGGGATTTAAATAGAAAATAGTTACAGGCTTAAATTTTATGGTTACTTTAATTTTATTTAAAATATGCAATTTTCTTATAAACCCTAGGGGTGGAAATTAATGCTGAGAAATATCCATAATTGTGAATTTTGCATTGTGAATTGAAATACTCAAAAGTGTAGCTATATTCAGCTATACATTAATTTTAAAAGTAGCTTATTTATAAGTACTAGTTATCTAATAAGCAATTATTTTCCTACATATATTAAAAAAATACATCATATTAATATGTAAGAGTTTGTTTTGAAGGGGATTTTAATGAATTTAGAAACATATATAAAAAATATGTACTTATATTTTACAGAAATAAATAAAGATATTTCTTTATTTCAATGGAATTGTATGGATCACCTAGCATATTCATTAAATTATAGAGAAAATAGAGTTTTTACAATTGAAGAACTAAAACTATATGATGGAACAAAAGGCAAACCAGCCTATATTGCAGTAGATGGAGTAGTTTATGATGTGAGTTATGAGGCCACTTGGGGCGGGGGAACTCATTATGGAGTTATGGCTGGAAATGACGTTAGTGAGGAATATAAAAATTGTCATAAAGAAAATCCTGTTATTAATAAATTAAATAAGGTTGGAGTACTTCAAAAATAAGGAGTTAAATATGACGGAATGTAAAATCAATAAAAATATAAAGAATAGAGTTATAGAGATGGTGGATAATGCTAAAAATAGACAGAAGAAAATGAATTTAATATGGATTGAAGCGACTGGCTGCTCAGGAAATATAATTTCATTTTTAAATGGAGATGCACCAGATCCCATATATTTTTTAAAGGAAGTTGTAAATTTAAAATATTCAAATAGCCTTATGGTGCCTCAAGGGGAACACGCAGTAAGGATATTAAATGAGGCATTAATGGAGGAATTTACATTAATAGTAGATGGTGCAATTGCTACAAAGGATAATGGTTCATTTAATTATACAAGCTATTGTAATGGTAGACCAGTTTCAGCTATGGAAGATGTTCGAAAAGCAGCAGATAAAGCAAAATATATTTTAGCTGTTGGAACTTGTGCGTCTTTTGGAGGAATATCTGCAGCAAAGCCTAATTTATCAAATTCAATAAGTTTAGGGGAATTTCTTTCTGATAAGAAAGTTATAAATTTACCAGGATGTCCTTGTCACCCTGATTGGTTAATGGGTACTATATCACATCTTATTTTATATGGAGAACCAGAATTAGATGAACTTAATAGACCTAAGATATTTTACGGAAATACAATTCATGATTATTGTGAGAGAAGATCTTTTTTTGAAAGAAAAATTTTTGCATCTTCTGTAGGAGAGGCTGGATGTTATTTTAAAATAGGATGCCGCGGACCAATCACAAAAGTAGATTGTCCTATTAGGAGATGGAATGAAAGAATAAATTGGCCTATAGGAGGTAATACACCATGTATTGGATGTGCACAAAAGGGATTTCCTGATGCAATGATGCCTTTTGTAAGGATAGAATAGGAGGGTGAACCTTGGGTAAAAAAGTAGTAATTAATCCTATGACAAGAATAAGTGGTTTTTTACAAATAGAGATAGAGATTGAGAATAATAAGGTAATTGAAGCTAAAAGCCAAGGAATGCTTTTTAGAGGATTTGAAAAAATGTTAAAGGGAAGGAATCCATCAGATGCTATATATTTTACAGAAAGAATATGTGGCATATGTTCTACTGCTCATTCAATAGGATCAGCAAGAGCATTAGAGAAGGCTTTTAACGTTGAAGTACCTCCAAATGAAAATATAATAAGAGATATACTGCATGGGTGTGAGTTTTTACAAAATCACTTAAGGCATTTTTATCAGTATACCTTACCGGATTATGTAAGTGGTTTTAATATAGACCCGCTTTATGAAGTGAACCATACGGATTTTAGAATACCAGAAGCCAGACAAAAAAGATTAATAGAAGATTATTTTATATCCACAGAATATAGTAAAAGGGCCCATAAGTTATTAGCATTATTAGGAGGAAAAGCACCTCATAATCATGGAGTTTTCTTAGGAGGGATTACGGTAATATTAGATGCTGAGAAATTGTTAGAAGCAAAAGCAATGCTATCAGAAATAAAAAGTTTTATAACCAATCGTATGGTAGAAGACATAGAAACTATATCTAAATACTATGAAGATTATTTTAAAATTGGAGCTAGTCAAGGAAATCTTATGTCCTTTGGATTATTTGACGACTATGGAGATATGTCTTATGTAAAGCCTAAGATAATTTTAAAGGATGGCAAAGAAATGAACATTGATAAGGATAAAATAACAGAAAATATTTATAAAAGCTGGTATGTTGGCGAAAAAGAAACTTTTACCTTTCAGGATGAAGGATGGATACCTGATTCACAGAAAAAGGAAGGGTACACATGGATTAAGGCTCCTAGGTATGAAGGAATTCCTATGGAAGTTGGTCCATTAGCTAGGACGTATATATCAGGAATTTATAGAAAAGGTAGCTCTACAATGAGTAGATTAGTTGCTAGGGTGCTTGAAGCTAAAAAAGTGGCAGAGACTATGGAAAGTTTATTAAACATTGTAGAATTAAAAGCTCCATCTAAGAAAAATTTTGTTATACCAGAGAGTGCAACTGGATATGGACTGCAAGACACTACAAGAGGGGCATTAGCTCACTTTATAGGAATAAAAGATAAGCAAATAGATAAATACACCATAATAACACCTAGCACATGGAATTTATCACCTAAGGATGACAAAGGTATAAGAGGTGCAATAGAAGAGGCACTTGTAGGAACTCATATACAAGATTTTAATAATCCAGTGGAAGTTGGAAGAATAGTAAGAAGTTTTGATCCTTGTGTATCCTGTGCTACTCATATGGTATCTAAAAATGCATCTACAGTTGAGATAAGGGTAGTGTAATGAAAAAAGTAATAGCTATAGGCAATAGAATAATGATGGATGATGCTATAGGAATAAAAATAGTAGAAGGTATTGAAGACGATTTGAAGCAATTAGGATTTAGTATTGTAATAGGGGAAACAGATATAGATTATACTCTAAATGAAATAAATGAAGGAGATTTTATTATTATTGTAGATTCAAGTTTAATGGGAGAAGATCCAGGAACCATTAATGTATCAAGCTTAAAGGATATTAAAGAATACAATGAAAAGACTTACTCTCTTCATCAAATGAGTTTAGTAAAAGTGCTAAGTGGTTCAGAGTTATTTAAAATAGATGGCTTACTTATAACTATTGAAGCTTCAGAAATAAATTTTGGAATGGAGCTTAGCAAAACTTTAAAAAATAAATTTGAGGCTATAAAAAATAAAGTATTAAAAGAAATTACTGCTTGCTCACAGGTGAAAAAGTATTAGATAACAGTTATTTACGGGGAAATACCAGATCTTATATCGGAAATAAGGCATATTGAGGGGAATGAAAAGATTTGATAGCAAGATTTATTGTAAGATTATATGGATTAGTTCAAGGAGTTGGATTTAGGCCCTATGTTTACAATGTTGCAATTAATTTTAATTTAAAGGGATGGGTAAGTAATGAAGGCTCATCTCTTATTCTTGATATAGAAGGAGAAAAACAAGATATTAAGAATGGTTTGATTAAAATAATAAAAACACCGCCACCAATATCACAAATAAAAAAGGTCACAGCTAAAAAAGAAACTCCTTACTATTATAAAGACTTTACTATAAGAAGTAGTAAAAGTAATAATGAAAACTCCAAGTTTTTACTCCCGGACATTGGAATTTGTAAAGATTGTATAAAAGATATTTATGATAAAGACTCTAAGTGGTACAAATATCCCTTTACTAGTTGTACAAACTGTGGACCAAGGTATTCAATTATAAAAGCCATTCCTTATGATAGAGAAAATACTACTATGAAAGAATTTCAATTTTGTGATCAATGTAAAACTATGTATAAAAATCCTAGTGATAGAAGGTTTCATGCTCAAACGCTGTGTTGTAGAAATTGTGGCCCAACATTAGAATTAATTGATAATAAAAGCAATAAAATAAATTGTGATGATCCTATTAGTGAAGTATCAAAGCTTATAAAAAGTGGAAACATTGTTGCTATAAAAGGAATAGGCGGGTTCCAGCTATGCTGCGATGGAAGTAACGATGAGGCTGTAAAAGAACTAAGAAGAAGAAAAAATAGACCTCATAAGCCTCTTGCTTTAATGACAAAGGACATAAAAACTGCTTATAGTTATGCATATATTAATGAGAAAGAAGTGGAAATCCTAAAATCAAAGGAAGCTCCAATTGTACTTCTTAAGAGTAAAGATAATAGAAAGCTATCCAAATATATTTCTCCTAATATGAATTCATTAGGTATAATGCTACCTTATACTCCACTTCATAGCTTAATTTTTCAATATGGATTAGAAGTGTTAGTTATGACTAGTGGAAATATTAGCGGAAATTCCATGGAGTATAAAAATAATCAAGCTACCCAAAATTTAAAGGAAATAGCAGATTATTTTTTAGTAAATGACAGAGAAATAGAAATACCAATAGATGATTCTGTAGTAAAAGTTCTAGATAATAAGCTTTTAATAAGTAGATTAGGAAGAGGATATGCACCTTATTACTTAAATTATGATATTGGTAATTATAATATTTTAGCTAGTGGCAGTGAAATGAAAAATACATTTTCACTATCTAACAATAATACAATACTTTTAGGTAAATATTGTGGAGATCTAAAGCATTTAAATGTATTTGAAGAATATATTCATAGCATTGAGAGTATAAAAAGTATATTGGATTATGACAACAAAGTTGTAGCTATAGACAAACACCCATATTTTAGCATTAGGGAATATTTTAAAAGTAAAGATTTAGAACTATTAGAAATTCAACATCATTTTGCCCATATGGTAAGTTGCATAGCCGAGCACAATATAAATGAGAGTGTAATTGCTGTTATCTATGATGGGATGGGATATGGAGATGATGGCAAAATATGGGGTGGAGAGTTTTTTATAGGTGATAAAAAAGCATATAGTAGAGTGGCTCATTATAAATATACTAATATTCAAGGTGGAGATAGTTCTATTAAAAATATTTATAAAATTGCCTTAAGCTATATAGAATTAATAAAAGATAAAAACTTAAGAGAGCGTGCAATAAACAATATAAAGAATTTTTTAAAAGAATTTATACCATATACTGAAGTGGAAAGTATTATTAAAAATCACTATATAGCCTTAAAAAATAATATAAATTGTTTTGAAACCTCAAGTATTGGAAGGCTGTTTGATGGAGTGGCATCAATATTAGGTATTAGACAAGTGGTAAGTTATGATGGACAAGGTGCTATAGAATTAGAAAACATAATAAAAGAAGGTATAACTGAAAGTTATAAATATAAGAATTCTTATGAGGATGAGATTATTAATATAGATATTATTTCAATAATTGAAGAAATAGTTTTAGATAAAATAAAGGGAATATCTAAAGGAATAATATCTGCTAAGTTTCATAATAGTTTAATAAAGATTACTACAGATATAGTTAAAACAATAAGAGATAGATTTAATTTAAATTCTGTAGTACTAAGTGGAGGAGTTTTTGAAAATAGATATCTATTAGAAAACTTAGTAAGAAAATTAAAGGTTGAAGGATTTAAAGTATATTTTAATGAAAAAGTTCCAATTAATGATGGAGGAATATCAGTAGGGCAGTTGGTAGCTTCAAATGAACTAATTAAGTCATGGAATTAGCTATTATTTTATTGAATATAGGTAAAGGGGATATTATGTGTTTAGCAATAGCAGGGGAAATAATAGAAATAACAAATAATAGGGCTTTAGTAGATGTAAAGGGAATAAGAATGTGGATTAATATAGATTTTATAGAGCACCCTAAGCTAGGTGACTATGTACTAATTCATGGAGGCTTTGGCATTGAAAAAATAGATAGTGAATATAAAGATTTTTTAGACGAGGTAATAGATGAGATATGTAGAGAATAAGAAAATATCTATTGATGATAAAAAATATGAAAATATATTATGTAAAATATCCAAGCTTAGCAAAAACATAGATAGAGAGAGAATAAATATAATGGAGGTCTGTGGAACTCACACTCATCTAATATATGAAAGTGGATTAAAGCAGTTATTACCAGAAAAAATCAACCTAATATCTGGACCAGGATGTCCTGTTTGTGTAACCTCTACATGCTTCATTGATAATGCAATAGATATAGGTAGAAATGGGGCTACAATTATAACCTTTGGTGATATTGCAAAAGTTAGAGGAAGTGTATGTTCTCTTATTGAGGAAAGAAACTTAAATTTAAAAGTTATATATTCTATGGACAAGGTTATAGATCTGTGTTTGAAAAATCCTTTGGAAGAATTTTTATTTGCCGGCGTAGGATTTGAAACTACTTCACCACTAATAGCATCAACAATAAAAAAAGCAAAGGAATATAATTTGAAAAATTTATGGTTTTATAATTCTTTAAAAATTATGCCTCCTATACTTGATAAAATACTAAGTTCATCATCTATAGATGGAATTATATTACCAGGGAATGTAGCAATAGTACAGGGGGAAGAGGGATTTAAAAAGATAGTTACAAAGTATAATATACCTTCTGTAATAGCTGGATTTTCTTATGAACATATTTTAGTATCAATATACTATATTTTAAAAGATATATATATGAAAGATTGTAGTTTTTATAATATCTATAAATCAGTAGTAAAAATAGAAGGAAACATTAAAAGTAAAAGAATTTTAGAAGATGTATTTTATTTGGATAGTGGATTGTGGAGAGGAATAGGAAATATTCCTAAATCTACACTACAAATAAGAGAAGAATACAAAAACTTTGATGGTAAAAACAAATTTAATATTAAGGAAGAAAAAGAAGATACTAAGGTATTAGGTTGTAGATGTAAAGATGTAATTATGGGAAAAATATCACCGGAAAAATGTGAACTATTTAAGAAACTATGCAATAGAGAAAATCCTATAGGACCTTGTATGGTATCTATGGAAGGTGCATGCCATTCAGCTTATAACTATAGTAAATAAGATATAATCGCTATATTAGAATAAATGGAGAATTGTTATGGAAAGAATAAGTTTGATTCATGGTGAAGGTGGAAAGCATACTCAAACATTGATAAAAGAAATCTTTTATAAAGAATTTAAAAATGAAACTTTACTTAAGGATAGGGATTCAGCAAACTTGACTATAAATTGCAATGAAATAGCTTTTACTACGGACTCTTTTGTAGTAAAGCCATTATTTTTTAATGGAGGTGATATTGGAAAACTTGCAGTTTGCGGTACTGTAAATGATTTAGTAACAAGCTTTTCAATACCTAAATTTTTAAGCTTGAGTTTTATTATAGAAGATGGATTTTTTATAAAAGATTTACGGAAAATAGTAAAATCTATTAGTGAAACTTCAGAGAAAGCAGGAGTTAGAATAGTAACAGGAGATACTAAGGTTGTTGAAAGGGGAAAGGTTGAGGGGATCTTCATAAATACATCTGGTATAGGACTTATAAAACATTCTATAATTGATGATATAAAAGTAGGAGATAAAATAATAATAACATCCACTATTGGTGAGCATGGTACTGACATAGCTATGAGTAGATATGGATTAGAAATAGAAGGGGATATTAAAAGTGATGTTTCGCCATTAAATGATTTAGTAGAAATTTTATATGAGTATAAAAATTATATAAGACTTTTAAAGGATCCTACAAGAGGAGGAATTGCTCAAGGTCTTAATGAAATATCACAAAAATATAAGGTAGGCATAGAAATTATAGAAGAAAATATACCAATAAGAGAAGAAGTAAAAAGCTTAAATGAAATGATAGGATTAGATCCTTATTATTTAGCATGTGAAGGTGTAATGATAATAATTGTAGAAAATAAAATTTCTAAAAATGTAATAAATAAGCTAACAACCTATGAAAAATATTCAAAAGCTGAAATTGTAGGAGAAGTTATAGAAGAAAATAAAGTTTATATAAAAAATAAATTTGGCGGAAAAAGAGTAGTAAGAGAATTAGAGTCTATAATGCTGCCTAGAATATGTTAAAGTATAATAAAAATGGCTGTTGATTTTTCAACAGCCATTTCATCAAATTTTAAAGTTCATATACAGCTATAAAACAATCAAAACCTTTCGTTTTTAATTGTTGAACTCTACTTTCAGCATTGGCTCTAACAGTATATGAGCCGGCAATAACTCTATAATATCCATCGTTGTAATCTATAAATACGTCATTTATACTAGCAGATTTTAATTCTTGAACCCTTCTATCAGCATTAGCTTTTTCACCATATGAACCAGCTACAACTCTATAGTAAGTGGTTGTCCCACCACCAGTTGACCCTCCAGAAGGTTCTTTTCCAGTCAATCCTTTAACTATAGCTCTTGCAAGTTTATCTGATCCTGCATTTTTGTATGAGCTACAATCTTTAGAAGTTGATACAAAGAAAGGTTCAATAATTATTGCATTCATACTAGTGGCAGATAATTCATATAAACCAGTAGAAGCTTTAGCTCCACGGTTTGAAAGTGATAATCTAGAAGCAATTTCTCTACTTATATTAACTGCATAGTTTTGTGCTGTTGATGAGCCGGTATAATACCAAACTTCACTTCCAGTAGCAACATCAGTAGTATAGGCATTAGCGTGGCAGCTAATAAATAAATCTGCTCCCCAGCTATTAGCTTCACTAACACCTGCACTAAGTGCTGAACTAGAGCTTGAATATTTTCCTTCAGTAGCATTAAAAAACTTTACTGTATGCCCCATATCCTGTAGATATTTAACAACTTTAGGTGCATATTCTCTTATCACTGTATACTCATTTAAATAACCAACTGCTGAAGTATTGTTACCGTTTGCTAAAATCTCATGACCATATCTTAGGAAAATTTTCATTTTAATAAACCTCCCATATATTTCATTTTTTTAGTTGATTAACTAATAAGAACGAAATTTTAGCAAAAGTGTAAACATTTATTATGAAGATTATTTTAAACTAAATAAAAATAATATATGAAAAGATATTAAATCTAGAAAAGTCTTTATGTTAACAGACTGTTCTAGTTAAAAATAATATATTTTAATATTATTCCTTTTTAGTAATGATATAAGATTTTATATCTTCTATATCTTTTTTTACGTCTTCAATTAATTTTAGTTTGTCCGTGAGGCTAGAGATTATTTCTTGATATTTAGACTCTCTTTCTTCTTGTTTTAAATCTCTTTTTTCTTGCATTTTTAGTATATAAAATATAAGTGCCACACTTAAAAGTGCCCATATACCATGAGAAGAAGCTAATTCTATTAATTTACTCTCCATATTTTACTCCTTATCTAATTAATATTTTTTAAAGTTAGTAAAGCCATATTTATAGCTTGTCTACATATATTTTAGTCCTTAGTAATTTCAATATAACTATAGCTCCTAATAAACTTTAGTATTAAAAATTTTCTTTATATTTTGTAACACGTTTTAACATATCTTTTATCCAAATAATCTCTTCTTCGTCATAGTATCTACAATCAGTATATATATTTAAATTCAATTCTGTGTTTTCATAGAATAGAGTTCTTGTTTTCTTATAAATAAATATATTTATTTTTTAATGTCATGTTAATATAAGGTGCTATATATCCATTTTAAATATAAAAATAAGTGATAAAGATCAATCTTTATCACTTGTTTTTTATTAATACAATTATTCGATGCCTAATTTTTCAGCAGCTTCTTTAGGAATATCTTCTTTTTGAACTTCTTCATATGTTTTTACTGATTCACCTTTCAAAGTAAGCTTTAAGAAAGCGCCTTCACGAAGTTGCTGCATACCTGTGAAAGTAATAACTTTTTCTTTACCTTCTTTGTCATATGCAGGTAATTCATACTCTCTGCTTTCCATAGCCTTACCATTATCATCTTTTTGTGGAGCTCCTTCTCCTTCAATTACTACATAGTAATAACTTTTGCTTGCAAAAGGATTATATCTATCACTACAGCCAGCCAATACCATAGGAACTATCAATATTATCATAAGAATTGGAATCAATTTTTTCATTTTAACGCCTCCTGTTAATTGATGATATAAGTATAGCATACACAATGCATTGTTAAATGACTCTAACCTTACAAAAGTGTAATTATTTCTTACATTTTTATAAGATTAAGCTTACCATTAATTCACAATTCAGAATTGATTACTGTAGCGGAGAACAGTGTTCTCCAGAAAACCTAGACCCATTCCTATTATTAGATATTGGACATATAAAAAATGGCGAACAATGTTCGCCGCTACAAAAGTCATTTAAAGAAATTAGTTTGATTAAAACTAATTTCAACCACAATTCTTCATCTTTCATACTTAATTCTTAATTGTTGTTGATATAGGGACGGTTCATTATAAAATATAAAATAAAAATTACTAAAAAGAATGAACCGTCCCCTATTTATATTTATGTAGATAAAAATGGTTTAATCAAAATATTAAATATCTATAAGAATTTTTATTAAAAAACTTAATATAATAATATGTGAAAGCAATAAAATCTATTGCTTTTTCATGGGAATTATATTAAACTTTCGTAATGTAGGGAACTTTTTATGAAAAAAACATAATAATGTTCACTTATATAAGTCTAGCGATATGGGCTAGATGTTTCTACTGAGCTACCGTAAATAGTTCTATACTATAAGTGCAAGGATTATTATTACGAATTCTACAGAAAATCTTTAAGGGAGATGATTATTTTGAAGTACGATGTAATAATAGTAGGAGCAGGTCCATCTGGAATTTTTGCAGCACTAGAATTAGTAAGGCAAAAAGCTAATAAAAAAATTTTAGTGGTTGAAGAAGGAAGAAGTATTGATAAAAGATATTGTCCTAAGGAAAAAACAAAAAAATGCGTTTCTTGTAAACCATATTGCCATATTACTACAGGATTTTCAGGAGCTGGCGCTTTTTCTGATGGAAAATTATCTTTAAGTTATGAAGTAGGAGGGGATTTGCCTACTCTTATAGGAACTGATAAGGCACAAGAATTTATTGATTATACTGATGGTATTTATCTTGAATTTGGTGCAGATACAAAGGTAGAAGGTATAGGAAATACTGAAGAAGTTAAAGAAATAAGAAGAAAAGCTATAGAAGGTGGACTAAAGTTAGTTGATTGCCCAATAAGGCATTTGGGAACAGAAAAAGCACAGGAAATATATTTAAAGATACAAAATTTCTTGTTAGATTCGGGAGTAGAGATAAGGTTTGATACCTTAGTTAAAGATATAGTTGTTGAAAATGGCGAAATTGAAGGTGTAATCTTAACTGATTCAAAAACCAAAACTAATGAAGAAACTGTTTTAGGCAATAAAGTTATAATGGCAACAGGAAGAAAAGGTGCTGATTGGCTTAAAGACATGTGTATTAAACATGGAATTAAACATTCTGCTGGAACTGTAGATATTGGAGTCCGTGTAGAACTTAGAAATGAAGTTATGGAAAGTGTAAATAATGTACTTTATGAATCTAAGCTTATAGGATATCCAGCGCCTTTTAATGATAAGGTTAGAACCTTTTGCCAAAACCCGGGAGGGTTTGTTAGCCAAGAGAACTATGATAATAATTTGGCTATAGTTAATGGTCATTCTTATAAAGATAAAAAATCAGAAAATACAAATTTGGCTATATTAAGCTCGCATAACTTTGCAGAACCTTTTAATGAGCCTATAGAATACGGTAAAAAGGTGGCTGAACTAGTTAATATGTTAGGCAATGGTAGAATATTAGTCCAAAGATATGGTGACATATTGGATGGAAAGCGAACTTGGGAACATGAGCTATACCAATCAAATGTTAAACATACCTTACCAGATGCAGAAGCAGGAGATTTAACCTCTGCAATGCCATATAGAACTATGACTAATATATTAAATTTTATTAAAGCTATGAACACTATAGTACCAGGATTTGCAAGTAGAGAAACATTACTATATGGACCGGAAATTAAGTTTTATAGTAATAAAATTGATATTGATGAAAAATTTGAAACTAATATAAAAGGACTTTACTGTTTAGGAGACTCAAGTGGATGGACTAGAGGATTAATGATGGCTTCCGTCATGGGAGTATTAATGGGAAGAAATATTTGTGAAAAATAATAAAAGCGTGGCTAATGTCACGCTTTTATTATTTTAAAAAAATTTATCTAAGTTGATAAAGGATTAAATTATTTAAATCACAACTTAAATAATGGAAAATAATTTTAGTATATTCTAAATTTCATTAAGTAAATTTTAAATAACGATTTTAAAGTTAATTAAAAACAGAATATTAAATGAAAAATAAAATTGATAGTAATTATATTTTAAAAATTACTATCAATTTATAGAACTATGTTTGTAGATATGAACATATTAAAAAATTATTAGCATTTTAATTCTGTATTATACTTTTGTAACAATCTAATAAAATGATTTGCTTCTCTTAACACATGATCTCCCAATAGAGGCAATATAATGCTTTTAATATTGCAGCCTAATAATCCTTCTGTAAGATTTGCTTTAAAACCTCTAAAATCTCTTGTCGAATTTAAAGTTTTTTCTGTTAACCTTAAAATATCAGGACAAGTCTTCATTGTGTTCTTAGCTTCATTTAGTAGGTTTTCAAATTCTTTTGCAAATTTATCAGAAATACTCATTAATTCTTTCTCTACTGGATCTAATAATCCTCTAATTACTTCTGCATGCTCTAACATAATTCTATCCCAGAACGTCTCTTCTATTAAAGCAGCATCCATCAAATCAATATTTTGATAATTTTGTAATCTTGTTAATTGTTCAACATAAAATTCTGCTTCTCTTGCCATATGATCAATATATGATGAATAGTTAAAAGTGAATATTTGACAAGTAGCTAAATCGTTTAATATTTCCTCTTCAAAGTCTATAAGTTGGGAAGTAAAATAAATAATTCTTTTATTTAAAAAAGAAACTCTGCTTTCAAGAATACCAGGAAAATTATACTGAGGATTTGTAATTAATCCTAATTGAACTTCAGTAATTGTAGTATTTATAGGTATTCCAGTAAAATATTCAGTAGTAAGTTCAGCATCTAATGTAAAGCTTGTAACAAATTCTCCAAAACGCATAACTTCAGGGGGAACAACATTCCTTGATAGTATTACGGTTTCCCATAACAACCTGTCAAGTACTGATCTCAATTGGGCAGCCTCTCTCATTCTATCCACATCTTTTTGAGTAAAAGCAGCTTCTAAAAAAAATGCATGTTCTTTTCGNNTGAATTCTAAGAAAAAACAAATTTAATTCTAAAGAGTTTTCTATGAACTCTTCTCTTGACAACATAACCTCTCTTGATAACATAATATTTCTCCTAATATTATTTACTATTACATATAATATTAATTGTTAATGGGAAATGTTACATTTTTGGAGGGGATTTACTGACAATCTATGATATCATGATATCTTCACTAGATTGTAATATAATGGAGCTTGTTAAGGTTAAGTATTGTAAGAACTTCATTAGAACTTTAAATGTTTTAGAAGTTTGTAGCACGTCTAATGTAAAACATAGGATTTATCTTTGGTTAGTCATTTTCTTTCATATGTTTAAGTATGAGGATTACTATTAAGTATATTTTAAATAGTAGTTTTAAAGTAAATTAAAGATATAATATTAAATTAAAATTACTATCAGTTTAATATAAATATGGTTATGGATATGGAAATGCTAAAAAATTCTTAGTATTTATAAGATTTTAGCACTTTAATGTTTTGTTATACTTTTCTAGCAATCTAAGGAAATGATTTGCTTCTCTTAATACATGGTCTCCTAATAGAGGAAGTATAAGACCATGAATTGTGCAGCCCAATAAACCTTTAGTAGCATCTCTTTTAAAGTCTCTAATGTTTTCTGTTGAAGTCATAGTTTCTTTTGTTAGATTTAAAAGAGTATCACAAGCCTTCATTGCATTTTGAGCTTCTGCTAGTAGCCTCTCAAATTCTTTTGCGAAATTGTTGGAAACACCTATTAATTTTTCTTCTGTTGGATCCAATAATCCTCTAATGAATAGTGAATGCTCTGCCATAATTCTATCCCAGAATACTTCTTGTTCTGCAGCTTCATCCATTAAATGAAGAAATTGATTATTTTGTAATCTTGTTAATAACGTAACAAAAAGCTCAGCTTCTCTTAATATGTGGTCAATAAGTAATTGATAATTGAAAGTAAATATTCTGCAATTAACTACATCTTCTAATAGTCTTCTCTTAAAATCTATAAGCCTATTAGTTAAATAAATAGCTCTTTTATTTAAGAAAGTAACTCTATTTTCAAGAGCACCAGGGATTTCATATTCCGGACCCGGAATCATCCCTAATTGGAGTCTAGTAAGGTTGGTATTTATAGGTATTCCAGTTAAAGATTCAGTGGAGAGTTCAGCATCTAATGTAAATTCTGTAAAAAATTCTCCAGAGCGCATGACCTCAGAAGGAATGACATTCTTTGATAGTCTTATGGCTTCTAATAATAGTTGATCAAAGCTTCTTCTAAAATAAGCTGCTTCTTCAATTCTATCTGGATTTTTTGGTGTGAATCCAGCCTCTAAAAAAGTTGAATGCTCCTTTTGGATCCTAAGAAAAAATAAATTTAATTCTAAAGACATTTCTATAAATTCTTCCCGTGAAAACATTGCCTCTCTTGATAACATAATACTTCTCCTAATATTGTTTACTACTACATATAATATTAATTATAAGTTAATATGTTACACAAAAGGTATTTATTTACTTAAAAGTTATTCTCATCATGAGCTGCTGAATTATCATATAATAAAATTTATTTATAGAATTTTATTTATCAATTGATTAAATTGCATTAAAGGGGTGTAAAATAGTATAATACTGTAATATATTTGCATAAGGCATATGAAAAGGAGGAAATTATGATACTACATAAAGGAACTTTAGGATTAGATATAGAAGAATGTGAAGAAATTAAAGAAAAGCTAGGTAATGGAGCGACCTTATATGATTCATTTTTAAAAGTAGTTAAAGAGAGAGAACCATCTTTTGATGTAAAGAGAATAGCGTCTATCCAAACACCTGTTAAAGAAATTGCATTATCCTTTCAACTAATGGAAATTTTAAAAGAAAAAAAGAAAGAAAAATAAACTAAAATGTAATGACTAAAGTTAAAGAAAGTACTTATATGAACAATATAGGGTTCCACACTCGAAAATTTAGCTTATGCATGATTTTAACTTCCATAACAGAAATTCTTTTCTACAGATGAAAAATTAAGAATGAAAGAT
>NZ_DKLM01000115.1 GCF_002455975.1 Clostridium sp. UBA6640 | reverse complement strand
ATAAGCTATCCTCAATTGAGAAAAAAATAATGTCGTATAAGAGCGGACAAGCTAGTAAGAAGAGATAAGACAAAACGGTAACACAAAGAAATAAAAAAGAAGAATTAATTATACTTAATATAGGTGATAGGGAGTAACTGAGTTTATTTTAGATAAAAATTCGCTGCCCCGTGGTGGGATAGCTACCTAAAATCCGCTCTAGATGAAATCGAGAACAAAATAAAACTTAATATATCTAAATTGTAGTCATTCTCTGTTACCACAAACAGCAACGCAGATTTAAAATCTCTTACCGTTCATACAGTTAAGACTATAACCGCATTGCACTAATGTGCAATGTTCTAAAAATATTTCATTTTTTATTTAGGGTACAGCATTGCATCCTAGTTTCCCACGATTGTAAGAACTTTTGGGGTCGAACCTTCGACACTGATTTAATTGGTAAGAGGGTGAATAAAATGGACATCCCTAGTTTGTTGGTAAGGATGATAAAGGTGTAGGTGAAATACCGACCCCTTGGTTTGTATGAAAAGNNGAAAAGATATTGATAAAGACGATAAAGCTGAAATCCAAATTTGGGACTACGGTGGAAGAATCCAATAGCAACACATATAGATGAAGATGATAAAAAGGATGTCGTCTTGAATTGGGCCATCACATTCCTAAAATGGGAACATGCTAAAATATAAAATTAACTAACGTGTCTATGAGTTCTCCACGTTCTTCTAAATTAAATTAGATGTCTTATGAGAAAAAAATTGGGGACAAGATACTGTCCTGCTCTGGAACACTAGAAAATCATATCTGAGTTGTTCCAATGCTATTTTACAATCAGAGGAGTTTGAATTATTCAAAGTCCTTAACTCAAAAAACAATTGGTCAGTCAGATAATCTTACTCACCAAAAAACTCAATCAGATTTGTATATTGGTGATGGAAATAATTTCGTTGACCCAAAAGTCAAAAAGAATTAAACATTTCCAATCCAAATTATTTGGATAGGGTAGAAACACAAAGAAATAGCAGAGATTTATAGAAGAAAATCAGCTTAAATCAATAATAAAAAATATGGGTTAAAACGAATAAATGATTATTATTTGGCTAAAATGAAGATAAAAATAAAATTATGAGGAGGCACTTTTAATTGGAACGTTTGAGTGTTAACCTAAAAGATTTAGAGAGCTATAAAGATTTGTTAGATATAAACGAAAAAATTGAAAATCTGAATATAATACATTATGGGTTTAAATATAATTATGATAAAAAATATTTAAATGATATTATAATAGATCATATAGATAAACTTGAAAGGGAATTCTTTAGTAGTAATAAGTTAATAGCTAAAGAGATTGTTGAAATGATTCCTATTTTAAATTCTAAAAAAGCTAAAGAGATAACTCCTATATTTGATTATTTAGATAATGATATAAATAAGAAAATTTTAAGTTATATATATTGGAAATATAAAAATGAGAACAGTAATGAAAAAGCTAACATACAAAACTTGAAAAAGTTATTAGGAGTTAAAAGTGCAAAAGAGGAATATATAATACCAGCAGAATATAAAGTGGCATGTAGTAAATGTAATGGAGATGGAGTTATTTATATACATGATTATGATTTAACTTGCATGGAATATGAATGTTTTACTTGTAGCCATAAAGAAGAAAGGGAAAGTTATAATTATAAATACGGCATTTTATTAAAGTGTTGTTGTAAAAATTGTATGTATATTAAAGAAAAATTATATTATTTCATGAAAAATAATTTAAAAAATTTAATAAATGAAATAAAATGTAAATTTATTGACAAATATTTTAAGTTAGGAGATATTATTGTTCCATCTGATAAACAAATGGAAGATGATTTTAGACTGCACTCAAGTACATTAACTAAAGATGAAAATGAAGTATTATCATTTAATCCAAAAACAATAAATGAAGTTTTAAATGTAATTAAAAATATAGAAACTAGAGATTCCAAATATCAGAGAAAAAATAGTGCCTTACGAAAATTTTTGGAGCATAGAATCATATATCATACAAGACACAAAATAAATAAAAATCAAATTAATGATATCTTAACTGAAATAGTGATTAATAATTTTTTACATTTTGAAATAATAATAAAAATCTTAATATTGACGATAAGATTAAATATTCAAATCAATTATATACTTATTTAGAAAGTGCATCTTTTAATGATTTTTATAGAATATATAAGGGTGAACTTTCTTTCCGAATTGGAGATGTGTATATTAGCTATGAAAAGTTAGGATATTGTAAAAAACTAAACATTGAATTAGAAGATAAATTTTTTATTATAGATTTTGTAATGAATACTTGTTATACAGAGAAAGAAATAATTAATAGTTCTAATGAATTATTAATTAAAAATAAAATTATTAAGAGTGCCTTTAAATCTGGAGCAGAAATTTCTAGAAATATTATATCTAGAAATAAGAATGATGGTAGGATTGTGTTACCTAATTATAAAATGAATAAATTAATTAACCTGGAATGTATTAAACAATTGCTAAGCGAAGAAGAGTATAAATATTTAAAGGGTTGTGAAGTAGATTTTTTTATATGTGATATGGAAGGATATATTGTGAAGGCAGCAGAATTACAAAAAGGTGAACATCATAATGAGTCAGAATGGATATGGAAAGATAATTGTAAAAAGGAGGAAAATCGTATTGATGGTGTTGTTCGTTTTGGCAGGTCATGGGTTATTCCAAAGGATTGCAGAAAAGCCATCGGACAAACGTCGAAAAAACAAAACCTAACGAAAACCTAACATTTCTTTTGATATAATGATTTAAAAATACAAGGAGGAGGTGTCCATAGTGAAAATATTGCTTGTAGAAGATGAAGAAATGCTTTCCGCTATCATAGCGAAAGGACTTCGCAAATTGGGATATGCAGTAGATACAGTTTCTGACGGCGAAGAAGCCTTGAATTATTATGAAATTTACGAATATGACCTTATCATTTTAGACTTAAATATCCCTAAAATAGACGGAATAGATGTGTTGCGTAAAATCCGAAAAAAGGATGTTGATACAAAGGTTTTGATATTATCCGCAAGAACAAAAGTCGGTGAACGGATTCTCGGCTTAGACGAGGGAGCAAATGATTATCTTATCAAACCATTCAATTTTGGAGAGCTTGAAGCAAGAATCCGAAATTTATTGCGTCGTAGTTTTTCGGGAACTGCCGCTGTAATAACGCATGGGTGTTTTACTATGGATACGAACGCAAAAAAAGTATGTTATGGTGATGAGCTACTTAGCCTAACACGCAAGGAATATAGCATATTTGAGTATCTCTTGATGAACAAAAACAAAGTAATCAGTGCGGAGCAGCTTATCGAACATATTTGGGACTCGGAATTTGATTCCTTTTCAAACACGGTGCGTTACCACATTCACACGCTAAAAAAGAAATTGTCCGATTGCTGTGATAAAGAAATAGTAAAAACTGTTCGAGGTCAGGGCTATATCATTGAGGAGGGCGATGTATGAAACGGTTTATAAAATTGTCTTTGCAATGGAGGGTCACATTGCTTACTGCCCTTGTGCTTATCGCCTGCTCTGTGGCGTTGACGGCGTTTTCTATGTTGAACGCACAAAGAAATTTAATCCCATTATTGGAAGAAGCCTTTTCCATAATCCGTCTTGGCGATAATTCGATTGCTATAACAAAAGATGACATATTCGAAGATGGTTTAATTGAGGATGATTTATCAAAAGACGATGTAGAAGCCGGAGATAGATTCGGCAAAACTACCCCTCAACAGGCAAAACAGCGATTTGATGTGACAAGTATATTATTTTGCCTTATACTTACTGCTGTTGGGACTGGCGTTGTTCATTTTGTTTCTGGAAAAGCTCTAAAACCTGTCAGAAGTTTGAGCAAACAAGTTTCAAAAATCGATGAACACAATCTGTCACAGCGATTGCCTGAAGGCATATCAAACGACGAAGTAAGCAGTTTAACGAAAAGTTTTAATCATGCCATTGACCGTTTAGACGAGGCATTCAAGCGGCAAAAACGCTTTTCAGCAAGTGCCGCACATGAACTCAAAACACCGCTTGCAACGATGAAAGCCGGAATACAAGTGTTATCATTAGATGAAAACACTACATTAGAAGAATATAGAGAAAATGCCCATATGACCGAAACAAGTGTTGACAGATTAACTGGGGTGGTAAATGATTTGTTGCTCCTTGCTTCTGCCGTAGAAGACACCGATGAAATAAAGGAAGAAGTTTATTTAAGTGTAATGTTTGAAGCAATATTCAGTGAATTAGCACCGGTATACGACAACCTTGGTATCACTTACGAAATTGACTGCAATAACGAAAAACTTCACGGAAACTCCGCACTTCTTTATCGAGCATTTTACAATTTAATTGAAAATGCTTATAAATATAATCATGAAAATGGTAGCATTTTCATTTCGGTTTGTGAAACAAAAGGAAATGTAAAAATTGATATTTCTGATGATGGCTACGGAATACCGTCTGAGCATTTACCGCTTATATTTGAAGCTTTTTATCGTGTAGACGCTTCACGTTCTCGAAAAATTGCAGGCTCAGGACTTGGTTTATCCATTGTAAAAGCTATCATAGAAAGGCACGGCGGAACAATCAGCGTTTCAAGTGAAGAAGGTACTAATTTTGAGGTACAGCTTCCGCAATAAACATAGTAATTCGAGCGAAAAGACAGACAACGAAAAAAGTTGCCTGTCTTTTTTTATTTTGCTTGTTTCCTAACGAAAATCTAACAATCCATTTGCTATACTAAGCCATGTCGACAAACAAATAAAGATTAAAGGAGCATACATACAAATGTATATTTTAAAAAACGCATTAAAAAATCTTGGCAGAAATAAGGGCAGAAATTTGATGATTGGTGGAATTATCTTCGCCATCATTCTCACCACGGTGGTGTCGCTTACCATCAATAACACGGCGGCATCCGTGATTGAGGGGTACAAAACACGATTTTCCTCTGAAGTCTTTATTACGCCGGACACAAAAAAGGTTCGTGAGGAATTTCAAAATTATAAAGGCGACGACCAGATGGGAGCGGTGTCGAAACTGCTACAAATTCCGACCGAGCTGACACTACAACTTGCAAATTCCGAACATCTTCAGGAGAGTGTTGCATCCGGTATGATTGGTGCAATCAGCAATGATATACGCCCAATCGCAGAAAATGAATACAGCAATACAGCACACACGAAATTTTCGAAAATAGACTCCGCTATCGTCGCTATCGGTGGTAACGGCGGCGGAGATTACAAGCTATACGGTGACAAATGGAAAGATTTTAATGACGGTTTCCGCAGTCTTGACGATGATGGCTCGAGCCGTATGCCGAAAGCCGACAATGAGTGCTTGGTGAGTCGTGAACTTGCAGAGAAAAACAATATTAGAGTAGGAGATGTTATTACCTTTCATTCAGCTTTTTCCAAAGATAACACAATGCGGGACGTTGACTACGTGCTTACTGTTGTCGGAATTTATCTTGACCTTACACCTGAATATGAAGACGCTGGTATGCCGGAGATGTCAGAGCTTAACAGGCGTAATGACATTCTTACAACCATTAGCACATTACTGTCGCAGCGAAAAGAAAGCGAAGTCGGGGTACAAATTACCGCTAAATATTACCTCAAAAGTGCGGATTTACTCCCCAAATTTGAGGCAGAGGCACGGGCAAAGGGTCTTCCGGCGAGATTTAATGTCATAACCGATACTACATCTTACGAAAACGCAGTTAAACCTATTGAGGGGCTTAAAAGTATTTCTTTGACATTTATGATTGTTGTTATCGCTCTTGGTGCGATTATACTTCTACTCCTTGCGTCAATCTCAATTCGGGAGCGCAAATATGAAATCGGTGTACTCCGTGCAATGGGTATGAAAAAAGGCAAGGTTGCACTGGGATTGTGGTCTGAAATACTAATAATTACTTGTATGTGCCTTGTAATCGGATTAGGAGTAGGCACTCTTGCCTCACAGCCTGCGTCGGACACACTTTTGAAAAGTCAGGTGTCGGCTATAGACGACACTCCACAAGATAACACTATGGGAAGAACAGGCGGCAATATCGGTGTTATAAGCGATGCAAAGCCGCTTGATGAGATGAAAGTCAATGTCGGACTGGATACCGTGGCAGAAATTATTCTTATTTCTCTATTGCTTGCTTCTTTTGCAGGAGTTGTTTCAATCAGTAAAATCACAAAATACGAACCCATCAAGATATTGATGGAAAGAAATTAGGAGGAACTATAATGAATGTTTTAGCATTAAAAGATGTTTCTTATCAATATGAAGGAACAAAAAAATCTGTTTTGAAAAAGGTAAACGCAACATTTGAAGAAGGTAAGGTATATACAATTATCGGCAAGTCGGGTTCGGGAAAATCTACCCTTTTATCTCTTGTGTCGGGACTTGATGTTTGCACAAACGGAGAAATATTGTATGGCGGCGAAAGCCTTAAAACACTTGACCGTGATGTTTACAGGGCAAAAAGTATCGGCGTTATTTTTCAAAGTTTCAACCTTATCACAAATATGGCGGCAATCGAAAATATTGTGCTCTCAATGAACATCAGTGGCGTTCGTGAAAAAGACAAGAAGACGGTGGCATATACGCTTTTGGAAAAGGTCGGTATTGACCGAGAAACGGCAGACCGAAAGGTGTTAAAGCTGTCAGGCGGGGAGCAACAGCGTGTTGGTATTGCACGGGCATTGTCGCATAACCCCGATGTACTCATTGCCGATGAGCCAACAGGCAATTTGGATAGCGATACCGAAGCGGATGTTTTGAGGATATTGACCTCACTTGCCCATGACGAAGGAAAAAGCGTTATCATCGTTACCCATTCTAAAAAAGTAACTTCTATTGCCGATGAGGTGTGGGGTATGAAAGACGGCAATCTTAGTTTAATTCATTGACCGTATCAAGTTTATGAAGAAAAGCAATGTATACGGATGACCTGCGTGATCGTCCGTATACAATTTGAAATATGATGGTTTGCAGAAAAACGTTACAGAAACCTTTTGCCTATATATGAAAGGTGAAAATACATGGATAACACAGAATGGATATTATGTCCTGTTTGTGGTGGCAAAACTCGTGACAAGATACGAGAAGATACGGAACTAAAGAATTTCCCTTTATATTGCCCTAAATGCAAGCAGGAAAGTTTAGTAAATGTCAGAAAATTAAATACCTCAATTATTAAAGAGCCGGACGCTAAGACGCAGAGCCGATAATTTGTGAGTATACTCACAGACTATCGGCTCTTTTGTTTTTACTCATATATACCCAATAAGGCTTTAACAGTTGCACGGACAACCTGTATGGAGCGTTCATCGCAATTGTAGAGCATACGGATAAGGTCTTCTATCTCGGTATCCTTGCAGGGCTTGTCGGGATAGAAGATTAAGTCCGGCACAATGGCTAACTCACGGATGATTTTGAAAAGGACATCGTAACTCGGTTTTTTCTTTTCATTTTCAATGGATATGAGATAGCGTGGTGTAATATTAACCTTTTCGGCTAATTGTTCACGAGTCAATTTGGCTTTAAGACGGGCAGTTTTAATAATACCGCCAAGAGTATTATTAATGTCAATATTTTTTTGTACAATTGTGCCAATATTCTTATGTACAGTTTTGCTAGTTGGCCTTATTAGATATCTTAGAAAGAGCAGAGGCTGTTCTATAAGAATTACCTAATATATTTACAATACTGGAATGGTGAACAAGTCTATCAAGAATAGCGCTAGCTAGCATATTATCCACAAATATCTGGCTCCAATCTGATAAATGTATGTTACTAGTGATTATTGTGCTTTTTTTCTCATATCGTTTATCTATTAATTGAAAAAACATTTTAGCTTCTTGCTCACCGATTGGCAAATAACCTATCTCATCAATTATCAACAACCTATACTTACTAAAATGTTTTATTCTGCTTTCAAGTTTATTTTCTAAATATGCTTTTTTCAGCTGATCAATCAAATCCTGACATTTTATAAAATATGTGCTTATTCTTTTCTTTGCAGCAGCAATACCAATTGAAGTGGCTAGGTGAGTTTTCCCCACTCCACTATTTCCAATTAAAATTATATTACTTTCTAAAAATCTTAAACTCTCAAAATCTAAAAACTGTTTTTTATTTATTTTAGGTTGAAAGTCGAAGTCAAAGTCTTTCATTTCCTTCAAGTGTGGAAATCCAGCTTTTACCCCTATTTCCTTTGATGTAAGCTCGTAGAGCGCATCTACGATGCTTATGTTCCCTTATTTACTCTTGTTATATATTCATCTAATTTTAAACTTATTTGTGTTAGTTTTAAATCTCTTAAATTTTCACATAACTTCTGATAGTTGCTCATTAAATTTCTCCAATTCTTTAAAATGTTTATTTGCATATTCTAACACCGTTTCTTTATCTTGGCCTCTAAATGTTATACCCAATAAATCAACATGATGATCATTATGATAATTAACTTTTTTGTTAGAAATGTTGTGTATTGTAACTAAATTTTTGTTATAATACACATAGAGGTTATTTTCAGTAACTTCTATAGCAATTGTTTTACCGATAAGTTCAGGTGGGACAGAGTACATGTTCTGTTTATACTTAAAGAGAGCATTTGTATTCACCTTTACTGATGTGGTAATATTTTTGTAAAAAGAACATACTTTATCATGTGGTAGTGCTAGGAGATGTTCTTTTTCTTTGTTAAAAACTAATATAGGCGGTAAGCCTGTAGCTTGACATATCCTTGAATTAGCTTCATTTGTTATAATACTCATCTTTTCATGTAGCTCCTGTAAATTTTCCACAATACCATTGTAATTCATTATTTCATCTATTATTCTCATTGGATTTTCCACTTTTGCTTTAGTATTAGGTCTTGCTCTAATACAAGGAACTATTTTAAATCCAAAATCATCGGCTAATTGCTTAAATTTATTGTTAATTTTTCCATCGGAACCTTCGGTTCTTGCCTGATCCATCATTGTTGATGCATTATCTATTAATATTTCTTCACTGTTCTTCTATCAACGCCTAGTTTTCTTCCTAGTTCACTGAAATTCGGTTTTCCCAAGTTGTTAACCTCCACTAATATTTTTAATTTGCCTAAATCTTTTATTGAGTTTATTTCTATTTCAGTATTAATTTTCATCTTTAGAATCATATTCATCACCCAATAATACGGTAAAGAATTTAGGCAATGTTGTACATAAAAATATTAGCAACTTAGTACATTTTTATTTTAGCATTAATAGGAGGAGGCAATTTAGTGGCTTATGTAAAAACATATTGGAAGAATAGGATAGTAGAAAGACCTAAGACATTTAGACAGCAAGAAAATGCAGATGGGACAGTAACACTTATTCCGGAAGAAGGGCAGATTATAGAACCAGGGACACCGGTTAAAGCTGAAAGTATGAATAATATAGAAAATGGGATAGAAGCACTTGAGTCACAAATGGCTGAAATAATGACTAAAATGGGTTATTATGATGACTTCGGAATAGTTAAAGATACACGTAGGATATGGACAGAAAGACAATGGAAACGTAAAGATGGAACACTCTATATGAGGTCAAATTTAACTAACCCAGATGCTAATGGGAATTATAGAACAATGATATGGAAGATATATAAAGAAAATGGTACAACTGTTGATAAGACAGTTATTTGTATACTGACTTATGATGCAGAACAGGATATAAAACAAAAAAAATTTGTAATAAGTTAAAAAGGTGGTGATGGAATGAATGTAAATGATATATTAGTAAGCCATGGATTAGGTTCTGGTCAATATCGAAGACTAGATAAAATCCCATTTTATAATTTTGAAAATGGTGATTTTTGGTGATGTTAGGAAAAGGAATTAATTTCCATGATGATTTAAATAACAATATGTTTAATGGAGTAGAATGCGATAAAAATACAGCTTATTTCTTTACACGAAGGGAAATATACAAAGTCAATCTATTAACAGGAAATTATATTTAGAGACGTGATTTAGGATCAACACTTGATGGTTATAATTGCATATCACTTAATAATGATAAGATTTTTGTAACAGGATCAAGTTCAATGGCGAATAGTGTAACGAATTACTGTGTATTAAATAATCAAACAGGAGAATTATTAATCGATAAATTTTCAATTAGCTCACATTCAGGTGTTAGAGGATTTAGACATATAGGAGACTATAAAGTTGTAGTATTATTAGATGCTGGTGATAAATTATGCTGCGTTGATTTTACTACTAAAACAGAAATATGGGATATAACCCTACTAAACCATCCTTGAGTGTAAAAGCTTTAAGATGTTTAATTTTTGATGGAGTATTTATATATTGTTTAAATAATAATGAGGTATGGAAGGTTGACAAAGAAGGGACTGTTTTGTGGAAATGGACAAGCTATAACTCATTCGATACGTATCCTCGAATGTATTTTTCACAAGATAAAAAATATATCTTTGTTGCCCAATACACAACTGAAACTACTTATCTAAGAAAAATAAATGCAGAAAACGGTGGAACAATTATTAGCAAGAGTTTTAATTTCAAACGCTTACAAAAATTCGCAGTTACAAAAGAATCTAATATAATAGTCTCAGCTGAAGCACTTTACGATGCTAACCTTAGATATTATTATTATTCTAATTTTAATTTAATTAAAGAATATGCACGCGCAGAATATCTTTTTCCAGGTAAGTAATATTTTTATAATTCAGAAAGAGATACATTATGGATTGGGGAGGAGGATATAGCTCTAGTGAAACTTTTTATGAACTTGTAAACTATTTACAAATAACAGAATAATGGAGGAAATTATATTATGTTTTATATTGAATGTGATAAAAATAGAAATAAACTAGTAACACTTATGCATGCTGAACCGTTTGATGAAGAACATGGAAGACATAAAAGCGAAGAAGAATTGAGAAAAACAGGTATATTAATTGAAGATATTCCAAAAGCATATCCACCCAACAAAGGTATGATTTGGGACTTGTTTTACAATGAAGAAGATAAAACTTTTCTTTATGAATACTTTTTCCTTGATGAAGCTGAAGAAATTGAAGAAAAGCCTGAGAATAAAGAAGATGAAATAACTTTATTAAAACAAGAACTATTAGAAGTACAACAATATATTATAAATAAAGAAGAAAAAGAATTACTTTAAATAAAGGATTTTATACATTGACATCTAATATTTAGTTATTGGAGGGGAGTGTGTATTTTAATGAGATGTGAGAAATGTAACACAAATCTACCAAAAGGCAGTTCATTCTGTAATAAGTGTGGAGCAAGTATCAAATCTAATCTAACTAATGAAAGAAAGAATATACCTTTTAAGCTTTCAAAAAAACTAGGTTTGATAAGCGGAGTATCAATAGTAGTGATTGCATCTATAATATATTTCGTTTCATTTAAATATAATGGTATTTTACTAAAATCAATAGAATGGGGAGAACCAATTGAAAAAGTTATTGGTAAAGTGGAGAAAAACTTGAAAATTAAATTAGAAGAAAGTAATTATTCAAAGATGGCTTATAGCGATAGTGAGGGTAAAATAATAAGTAAACCCAATAATTTGGAGTCATTTGAATCAGAATATAAAATTTCTAATTATCCTTGTACAATAAAATATGGATTTATGAATAATAAATTGAGCGAAATATGTGTACTTATAGACTCAGAAAATACGATTAATGTAGATGAATTAGAAAAGTTATTAAAAAAAGAAATACCTAGTGGAAAAATATCTAGAGCAACCTTCAATGACGATAATGGAAATTCTTCATGGAAAGGGGTGACCTCTGAAAATAATGAAACAACAGGAGCTTTGGTTTACGGGGATACTCCAGGACTTATCATCACAATTACACTTAAGCCAATAAAAAAATAATCTAAATGTCACTATAATTAAAATAGAATTAAGAGCAATGGTCTTACTGCAAGCTAGCCGTAGCTCTTTTTATTTTGCCTATTTTTATGAAAGTAAAGACATTTCTATAGCATATCGGATTTTTCAAAGAAAAAATAATAGATATGAACCACCTAATAAAAGATTTTCCTAATAACATAGTAGTGATATTATAAGATAAATCAATATAGCAGTTATTGCAAAACAGCATAGGGCTTAGCTGGTGTTATATAATGATCCTAATAGATATTATTAGGAGGGATTTTATGAGTATAAGTATTAAAGAGCATACTGCTACAATAGAAACTAGCGAGAAATATGCAGAAGATGAATTAGGGAATAGGTATAGATATCTACTAAAGAGAACGTGGGATAAAGAAAAGAATATAGCTACAGTTATAATGCTTAATCCTAGTAAAGCAGATATACTAAAAAGTGACAAGACAATAACTAGCTTAATGAATTACTTAATAGATAATAACTATGGAAGCATGATAGTAGTAAATATGTTTTCTTATATGTCTACAGATCCTAAAGAACTTAAGAATAAAAAAGATGAATTTGAAGCATTAAATAATAAATATATAATAGAAGCTAGTGAAAAAGCTGATGATATAATAATAGCATGGACAAGAGAGAATTTTATTAATAAGAAAAGAGAAGTAGAATTTATTATTAAATCATATAAGAATAAACTTAAGTGTTTTAGAGATAATAAAGGTAGAGTAGGAAGACATCCAAGAGATTTAGGACAAGGATGGGAGTTAGTAGATTACAATTTTAAATATATTTAGTTTATAAAAAAGAATCTAGATTAATTAATATCTAGGTTCTTTTATTTTATCTGTTTTTAATAATAAATACATAATTAGATTACATAATCATAATTATGTATTTATTATTAAAGTAAACCAAAATAAGAGGTGATAATATGGAACAAGAAATTATAAAAGTAGCAATTAGCCAAGGGTTAGGATACGCATTGTTTGTATTCTTATTAATTTATGTCCTCAAAATTACACAAGAAAGAGAGAATAGATTAAATGCTACTATAGATAAAAACCAATCTATTATACAAGATTTAGCAACAAAATTAAATGTGATTGAAGATGTAAAAAAAGACTTTCAAGATATAAAAAATAAAATTAATTAGGATGTGATGAACTTGAAAATTGCTATAGATTGTGGTCATACACTCAGTGGTGCTGACTACGGAGCAGTGGGGATTAAAGCAGAATCTGTATTAACAAGGGAAGTAGGGAATAGAGTTATAAGTAAATTAAAAGCATTAGGTCATACTGTTATAAATTGCACGATAGATACTTGTAATAACTTAGGTGAAAGTTTAGCTTATAGAGTAAATCAAGCTAATAACAATAACGTGGGTTTATTTATCAGTATACACTTTAATTGTTTCAATGGACAGGCATATGGAACTGAAGTATTTACATGGGGTGCTGAACAATTGCAAGAAGCTACTAGAATATTAAATAATTTAGTAGGACTTGGTTATGCCAATAGAGGAATTAAAGATGGCAGCAATTTATATGTAATAAGAAATACAAAGGCTAAAGCAATGTTAATAGAATGTTGTTTTTGTGATAGTAAAAAAGATATGGCTAAATATAATGCAGAAAAAATAGCTAATGCAATTGTAGAAGGGATTACAGGTAAAGCTACATATAATAATAGTA
>NZ_DKLM01000166.1:23792-24664 GCF_002455975.1 Clostridium sp. UBA6640 | reverse complement strand
TCAAATCCCTCTTTCTCCGCCAGATACACCCTATATTAAATATAGGGTGTATCTTTTTATATTTATAATTTAGTCAGCAAAAGTGTATGGACTTGTGGCAGAAATAAGTTAATTGTATAATTAATAATCATACAATAAAAATATTCTTAGGAGGAAATGTAATGAAATATTTTTTAGATAGTGCAAAGATAGATGAAATAAGATATGCGTATGAAAATTGGGGCATAGATGGTGTTACGACAAATCCAAGACACATACAAGCTAGTGGAAAACCATTTAATGTTGTTATAGAAGAATTAGCAAATGAGTTTAAAGGAAAAGACTTTCCTATATCAGTTGAAATAAATCCACATCTTGATAACGCTGAGGATATGATAAGAGAAGGAGAAAAATTAGCATCATTCTCTGAAAATTTTGTTGTAAAAATACCATGTACAGAACAAGGACTTGTTGCTGCTTATAAATTAAATCAAAAGGGAATAAAAACTAATGTTACTTTAGTATTCTCTCCATCTCAAGCAATACAAGCAGGTAGAATAGGTGCATATTTTGTATCACCTTTTGTTGGGTGGAAAGAAACTCATGGAGAAAATTGTGAGCAATATATAAAAGATATAGTTGATATATATAAAAACTTTGATATAAAAACAGAGGTTATAGTAGCAGCACTTAGAAATGGAAAACAAATAGTAGACGCTGCAAAAGCAGGTGCTCATATTGTAACTTGTGGCTTTGATGTATATAAAGATAGCTTTAGTCATCCATTTGTAAACTATGGATTAGATAAATTTACAAATGCATGGGATAATACAATAAAATAATAATATAATATAGGGATACAATGTTAAAGCTTAATATATACTCTGAAAAAT
>NZ_DKLM01000166.1:0-23699 GCF_002455975.1 Clostridium sp. UBA6640 | reverse complement strand
TAAAATCATGTATAAGTTAAATTTTAATTGAGGAACCCTATAATAAATATCTCTACTAAATTAATAGTATAGATATCTACTATTGACTTTTTATTGTTAAATTGTTATAATAATTATGTTTCAAACAATATATGCGTCGGTAGCTCAGTTGGATAGAGTAGCTGGCTACGAACCAGTTGGCCGGGAGTTCGAATCTTCTCCGACGCACCATAAACCTAGTAACTTAAATGGTTACTAGGTTTTTTTATTTTCTTTTTAATTCATTAATATATATATAATTATTACTAAAATAACATCGAGTTATTTTAGAAAGAGTATCTTTAAAAAAGGGATCATTTGATTACTAAATTATTGTGAGGTATATAGAAGTGAAAGAAATTTATTTAGGGAGGCGTTTAAGAAGTACAATCAAAGTATTAGTATTTGTAATATAGAGGAAGATAAATTTAATCAACTTTCTCAAAACTAAATATAAAAGCTTACTCTGACAAATAATTTAAGTTATATGTTATATAAAAACTGTAAGGGATAAATTATAAAGTTATAATAAGCTTAAACTATATTTATTATAGCAAAAATTAGTTTTATTTCATAAATAAGTATCAATAAGTTACAAATTCTTCTTAAATAATTTTTAAATATGAGTTTTATAATGAAATTATGCTATAATAAATCTAATATTATGAAATTTTAGGCAATAAGGGGTTGTTTACATGGGGGGTAAAAAAGGGGCAAAATCTTTAAAGCTTAAAGAAAAGCTCAGTAAGATTAAACTAAAGAGAAAAAATAAAGGAATAAAGAGTGTAAAATTTGAAAGAAAGAGGATAAATTTTAAAAACTTTAAATTCTCATCAATTAAAAATATGACTATGTCATCTATAGGAATGAAAATATCAGTAATTATTAGTGGTATAGTAATTGTTGCTATGATAGTTACAGGAATTTTTATTCATAATAAAGCTAGCAGTATTATTTCCAATTTAAGCAAACAAGAAATGTCATCAATAGTAGATAAATCGATAGATACAATAAGTATAATGATTGAAAAGTATAGTATGGAGGTTGCATCACTTGCTAGTGCCAAAGATAACTGTGATATTTTAGTAAATAAAAATTCTTCAGATCCTAAGGTTCAATTAGAAGCTACTAAATTATCAGAGAAGATGAATAAGTATTTTAAAGATTATATAGGAAATAATTTGTCAATGGAAAGAGTATCTTTAATAGACTTATCAGGAAAAATAATTGCAGATAGTGAAAGTGAGTTTATTGGAAGTAGCGTAGAAGGAACTTCTTTTCATGAAAGCAGCTCAGGCGGTGCTAAAGTAATAAGTAATACTATGAAGTCTGAAAAGAGCGATAGGTCAATTATAGTATTTACTTATCCTGTTCAAGATTATGATAATCACGGCCAATGCGTAGGATATATAGCTTCATATGTGTATACAGACAGCTTTGCTAAGTATTTGAAAAATATAAATGTTAATACCACTACTTCAAGTTTTAGTTTTTTATTAGATGAAACAGGAAATTATATACATCATAAGAACCCTGAACTTTTAGGTAGTGAAGTTCAAATAGATGAAATTAAAGAAATTGTTGATAAAGCTAAAAAAGGAATGAAAGTTGATATAGGAGCTTTAGAATATGTAGATTATAATGATAAGATGATATCTGCTTATGGAATAATACCTAGAACTAATTGGACTTTAGTAGTATCAGCTTATGCAGGAGAGATTATGGCACCTGTAAATGCCATGACTAATACTATAATTTTAATAGCTTTAATAGTAATAATAACATGCTTAGTGTTTGCATTTATAATAGCAAGATTCTTAATAAAACCTATAATAAGAGCTAAAGAGCTAGTAATAAAGACTTCTAAACTAGATTTAACGGAAGATAATATTAATCATAGCAAATTTAGTAAAGACGAGATAGGACAAATATCTAAATCTGTTGTTCAGATGAGGAGTGCATTAAGAGATGTAGTTAAGAGTCTTATAAATGTAGAAGAAATGGTAAATAAAAATGCAGAAATAGTAGAAAAATCTACAGCTATACTAAGAGAAAAAGCAGAAGAAACATCTATGGAGACTTCAGTGGTATCTGCAGGTATACAGGAAACAGCAGCTACATCTGAAGAAATGTCCGCATCTTCAGAGAATATGAAATTAGGTATAAATAATATTGCTTCAGAATCTTTAAATGGATCACAGTTAACTAAGGATATAGTAACAAAAGCAATAGAAATTGAAAAGATATCTAAACAGTCTAAGGAAGAAACTCAAACTTTGTATAATGATGTAAAAGAAGAATTAGAAGTTGCAATAGAAGCATCTAAAGGAGTTAATCAAATTCATAGTCTAGCTAACGCTATACTTAAAATTACAGAGCAAACTAATTTATTAGCATTAAATGCAGCAATAGAAGCAGCTAGAGCAGGAGAAGCAGGAAGAGGATTTGCGGTAGTTGCAGATGAAGTAAGAAAGCTTGCAGTAGAATCGGGTAAAACAGCATCTAATATACAAAATGTTGTAAAAACAGTATATAGCTCTGTTGAAAATCTTTCTAAGAGTTCAGAAAAAATGATAGAATTTATGGAGAAACAAATAAACAGAGATTATGAGAGAATGATTGATACAGGTAAACAATACTCAAAGGATGCTGATATATTTAATAACTTCATGCTTGAATTTAGCGATGAGGCTCAAAGATTAAATGCACATGTAGAAGGTATAGTTAAAGCTATAGAGGATGTATCTACTACTTTAAGTGAAGGTTCCTCAGGGGTATTTAATATTTCAGCTAAAACAGAAGATATAGTAGATAAAATTGAAGAAATAAACAGTGCGTCTATTGAAAATAAGAATAGCGCTATCAAACTTACCGAAATAACATCAAAGTTCAAATTATAAGAATGAGTTAGAATAAGGTAATTTAAAATAACTAGTCAATATGATTGTTTATTTTGAGCCATACTGCGTAGTAAGAATCTCATAGGAGAACTTGTTACTTGTATGACACAAAATATACCTAATCTTTGACTAGTTATTTTCTTTCATATGCCTGAGCTTAGAGTTTAAATTCTAACTCCTATTTTTTCTCCCATTTTTACTATTACCTCAATATCTTTTTTACTATGATATATAATATCCTCATCAAGCTTTAATTTATCCTTTTCTACTAATATTATTACAGTAGATCCTCCAAATTTAAAAAAGCCTTTTTCATCACCTTTATAAACTTTAGAATTTTCTTTATAGGTTTGAATTATGCCACCTACACAAGTAGCACCAACTTCTAGATATAATAAATCTCCAAAGTTTTCACTATGTAGTATACTATATTCACGCTTATTTGCTGTAAATACCTTACTAACTTTTTCAAGAGCTATAGGACTTACAGAATAATAGCTACCTTTAATTTTGGTAGTAGATGAACAAACTCCATCATCTATAAAATGAAATCTATGATAATCAGTAGGGCACAATCTGAAAATTAAACATATTCCACCTTTATATTTATCAGACAGCTCTTTAGAACCTAGAATTTCCTTTAAAGAATAATCAAAACCTTTAACTTTAAAGCTAAGATTTTCATCTATATTATCTATAGATAATAGTCTACTATCGGAAGGAGATATAAATATGTTCTTATCTTTACTAATCTCTCTAGCTGTAGGTTTTAATTTTCTATAGAAGAAATCATTAAATGAAGTATATTCATCAATAGGCTTTTCATATTCATCCATATTCAAATTAAAGTCTTTTACAAAGCTTTTAATTTTTTTTGAACTTAATTTTGTATCACAGTATTGGCCATAGAATTTTGAAAAGAGCTTACGCTTAATCAATAATTCTAGAAATCCCTTACCTATAGGAGATTCATAACTCCATTTAAGCATATTTTCTCCTGCTACTTTTTCTATCTCATAAGATTTACTTCTTCTATCATAATACTTTATCATAGCATCAACCTCTAAATTTAATTTATATATTTAAAAAATAACCAGTCAATATATGTATAAGTCTGACCAATTTTTTTCTTATATACGTCTTATATAAACATATTATATGTAAATCAATAATTTTACAATAAAAAACCACTAGTAATAGTTACTAGTAGTTTTTCATCTATAGTAAAATATAAATTTGGTATATATAAATATACTTATTTTAAATCTATACTAATTTGTGGATAAATTAGCTTTTAAATGTATTAGTTTTATCTATATCGATACCTTTAAGCTGTTCATAATCATTCATGCTTTTAACAACTAATCCACTAAGAGCTAGCACTGCTATTAGGTTAGGAATAACCATTAAGGCATTAAGAGTATCAGCAAGCTCCCAAACTAAATCAACTTTTAAAAGAGAACCAACAAATACGAAGATCATAACTAAAATTCTATAAGGTGTTAATCCTTTATTACCAAATAAATACTTAATGTTTGATTCTCCAAAGAAATACCATCCTATAATTGTTGAAAAAGCAAAGAATAATAAACATATAGCTATAAATCCTTGACCATATGAACCTAGTGATAGCTCAAAAGCCCTTTGAGTTAATGCAATAGCTGTTTCTCCAGATTCTAATGCACCACTAGTTAATATAACTAACGCAGTTAAAGTTAAGATTACAAAAGTATCAATAAAAACACTTATGATAGCTACAGAACCCTGTTCTCCTGGATGTTTAACATTTGCAACAGCATGAGCATGAGGAGTAGAACCCATACCAGCTTCATTAGAGAATAATCCTCTAGCAACACCATATCTTACTGCTTGCTTAATTGTTATTCCTATAACACCACCAGCAACTGCTTGAGGATTAAATGCACCTACAATTATTGACCTTAAAGCAGGTATAATTTGGCCTGCATTTAATATTATAATTATTAAGGAAGCTAAAATATATAAGCCAGCCATTAAAGGAACAACCTTTTCTGTAACAGAAGCTATACGTCCCATTCCTCCAAAGAATACAAATCCTGCAAGTAATGCAACAACTATACCAGCAATAAATGTTGGAAGTCCAAAGGCATTATTAAATGCTTGAGAAATAGAATTGGATTGTACTATATTTCCCATAAATCCTAAAGCTAATATACAAGATATTGCAAAGAATCCAGCTAAAAATTTAGCTATTTTTTTATTTTTCAATCCATTTCTAATATAATAAGCAGGACCTCCTGTAACCTCACCATCAACTCTCGTTTTAAAGAGCTGTGCTAGTGTTGCCTCTGCATATATTGTAGCCATGCCTAAGAATGCACTTAACCACATCCAAAATATTGCACCAGGTCCCCCAGAAGCTATAGCAGTAGCAGCTCCAGCTAGGTTCCCTGTTCCTACCTGTGCTGCAATTGCTGTTGATAGCGCTTGGAAAGAACTCATCCCGTCTTTACCAGCTTTTTTTCCTTTTAAGTTTAATCCCCCAAAAATTCTTCTAAAACCTTCTCCAAATTTTCTTACTTGGATAAATTTTAGTTTGAAACTGAAATAAATTCCCGTTCCACACAGCAAAACTAATAAAATGTAGTTCAATAAAATATCATTTATTGATTTTACTATCTCGAGCAAAAAGTCCATTATAAATCCCCCTTTTTAAAATTATTAGTACACTATTAATTATAAATTAATAACGGAGTAATTGAAATTAACAAAATATTAAAAAGTTACTCAAAGTAACTCATTTTTACAATTTAATTCTTATTTTTAAATATAGTTAAATTTTATTTAATTTATGAATAAAATAATTTCAATAATATGTTATAGTATATGCTAAATTTTATCTTATAATGTAGTGAAAATAATTAACTAGTAATAGCATAAATTGATAATCTAAAAAGGTATTGATACTTTAAAGTATCAATACCTTTTTGTTAAATTACTTCACTTTTAGTTTGAACTCTTAAATCTTCATTTGAAGGTTTAGAAGCTCTATTTTTAAAGAATTCTTCAGCAATCTGAGGAAAGGCAAGATATGATAGTATATCCTCATTTGTTGAAATTTTATCTTTAAGTATTTCTTTGGTCTTTTCAAAAGCAGGCTCTAAGCTATCAGCAAATCTTCCTTTTATTGGCTGATCATCACCTAAAGCTTTTTTCATTACTTCTTCATTTATTTTGCCAGGAGCTTTACCATATTCGCCCTTACAGTAAGCTTTAACCTCTTTAAGCACCATTTTATATCTTTCACCAGTTAATACGTTAACTGTTGCTTGAGTACCAACCATTTGACTCATAGGAGTAACAAGTGGTGGAAAACCTAAATCCTCTCTTACTCTTGGAACTTCTGCTAGAACTAGATCCAATTTATCAATGGAATTTTGAGATTTAAGTTGAGCAATCATATTTGATAGCATACCACCAGGTATTTGGTTTGTTAATCCTTCTGGTTGAGGAGTTAAAACTTTAGAATCAAGTAATCCTGATTTTAGTACTTCGGCTCTTATTGGTTTAAAGAAATTATTTATATAAGTTAATTTATCTATGCTTAAATTTGTATTAAATCCAGCAGAAGTTAATGATTGATGCATAGTTTCAGTTGGTGGTTGTGATGTACCACTTGAAAATGAAGATATAGCAGTATCTATGCCATCAACTCCTGCTTCAGCAGCTTTATAATAAGACATTTCAGCTAATCCATTTGTGCAATGGGAGTGCAGGAATACTGGTATTTTAACTTCTGACTTTATACTTTTAACTAAATCATGTGCTATATCAGGCATTATAAGGCCTGCCATATCTTTAATACATATAGAGTGAGCTCCCATATTTTCTAATTGTTTAGCTAAATTTGTATAATTCTTAACGTCATGTATAGGGCTTACTGTATAAACTATAGTACCTTGTGCATGTGCACCTTGCTTAATAGTTTCATCCATAGCTACTTCAATATTAGAGAAATCATTTAAAGCGTCAAAAATTCTAATTATATCCATTCCATGATAAACAGACATTTTTATAAACTCTCTTACAACATCATCAGGATAGTGTTTATACCCTAATATATTCTGTCCTCTCAAAAGCATTTGTAGAGGAGTCTTTTTCACTATACTTTTTATTTTCTTTAATCTTTCCCATGGATCTTCATTTAAATATCTTAAGCAAGAGTCGAAGGTAGCCCCTCCCCAACACTCAAGTGAATAATATCCTGCATTATCTAGGTCCTTAAGTATAGGTGCAAACTCATTAAAAGGAAGCCTTGTTGCAATTAATGATTGGTTTGCATCCCTTAGAACTGTCTCAGTTATATGAATTTTTTTCATTAATAATTCCCCCTATAATCTAGTCTCATACACTTGTATTTTAGCATAAAGCTCAATAAAAATCTGCAATAAATCATTTATTTGTCTGAAAAATTATATATTATAATATTATTATGGTAATTTAAGAATACAAAATTAATAATCAGTATGGAGGAAATAAATATGAATGAAAAAAATAAATACAAAGTTATATTTGCAGTAATAGCTTGTATAGTTTTTGGAAGTGGATTATTTTTAGATAGACCAATTAATAAAAGTTCACTTATTCGGCGGATAATTATATATCTAAGTTTTATTATAGGTATTATTACTGGAGGTAGTATGAATATCAAAAGAAAACATATTATATTTCTACTATCAATGATTTTATCAATAACATTAATAACAATTCTTTCGATAAAAGAAATTATTCCAGGTTGTTTTTTCATTCCTTATATTCTTACAATTGTTGGATTGTCTATTATCCTTGTTTTATACAAGACAATAAAAAATTTAATACTTTATTATAAAAGTAATGAAGATGAATAAGAGATTAAATTATTAGGATATTTGAGCAATAATGAAATCTAAGTTTTTCCACATATTATCAAAGAAATCTTGACATTAGTAGTAGTAAATAATTATAATGTAATTATAATATTTGCGCCCGTAGCTCAGTAGGATAGAGCAACCCCCTCCTAAGGGGTAGGCCGGAGGTTCGACTCCTCTCGTGCGCACCAAAGCTTAGTAAAGTTTTCCTTTACTAAGCTTTTTATTTTATATATGATAAAGTTATAAGCTATAATTTTAAGGAATTTAGACAAAAATATATAATAAGTTAAGGAGAAGCTATGGAAGATAACTTTATGAATGAAGCTATAATAGAAGCAAAAAAAGCTTTAGAGTTAGAAGAAATACCTGTAGGTGCAGTTATTGTAAAAGATAATAAAATAATTGCAAGAGCACATAATCTAAAGGAAAGATTAAATGATCCAACCTGCCATGCAGAGATTCTTGCTATAAAGGAAGCTTCAAAGGTGTTAAATTCATGGAGGCTTACTGGATGTAGTATGTATGTTACATTAGAACCATGTCCTATGTGTGCAGGAGCTATAGTTCAAAGTAGATTATCCAAACTTTATATAGGGACTTTTGATGAAAGAAGTGGAGCTTGTGGTTCTGTAATGAATATAGTACAAAATGATTTTTTAAACCATTGGGTAGATGTGAAATGGACTTATGAAGAAAGCTGTAGCATTCTACTGCAAAATTTTTTTAAGAAGAAAAGGAGTGATAATAAATGACAGATAATAATAAATTTGTTAGCGATGAAGAAAAAAAGAAAATGGTATTAGATAAAATGACAAAAGTATGTATATGCAAGGCAATACCAAGATCAAAAATAAAAGAAGCAATAAAATCTGGTGCAACTACCGTGGAAGAGGTAAATAAGATTGTAGGTTCAGGCAGCGGTGGATGTAAAGGGAGAAGATGTGGTCCCAAAATTGAAGAACTTATAAATATGTATAAAAATGGTGAGTTCTAAAAAATATATAGTTAGTTTAGGCTGGACTATGTATAATAGATTAAAGAATAAGAAAGAAAGGGGATGAGGTTAATGGATCCAATTGCATTTAGTTTGTTTGGTATTGATATAGCATGGTATGGAATTTGTATAGCTATTGGAGTTGTAACAGCATTACTTTTAGCTCAATATACTTGTAAATTAGTTAACATAGATTATGATGATATGCTAACTGTATTTTTAATAACTTTTCCACTTGCTATAGTTGGAGCAAGACTTTATTACGTTATTTTTGAATTTGATCAATATAGAGATAATTTAATGAGTATCTTTAATACAAGAAGAGGTGGCTTAGCCATACATGGAGGTATAATAGCAGCAATTATTGTAGTTGCTATATATTGCAATAAAAAGAAAATCAATTTTTTCGATATTATGGATATGGCTGCACCATGCATAATATTAGCTCAAGGAATAGGAAGATGGGGAAATTTCTTTAATCAAGAAGCTCATGGCGGTCCTGTAACAGAAGCTTTTATTAGTAAATTTCCTCAATTTATACAAAATGGTATGTTAATAGAGGGGACATATTATCATCCTACATTTTTATATGAAAGTATATGGAATGTATTGGTATGCTTATTGCTTTTATATATGTTAAAAAAAGTTTCAAAAAAAGGTGTTATATTCTTTAGTTACATAGGTTTATATTCTGTAGCAAGACTTTTTATAGAAGGTCTTAGAACAGATAGTTTAATGCTAGGTAGTATAAGAATGGCTCAGTTAGTAAGTATAATAGGTATATTAATATGGGTAGCAGGGGTAATATACTGCTATAAGTTTAATAGAGATAGAAGATCAATAAATTGATAAATCTATACATTAGAAATAGTAATACTTAGGTATGATGATTTAAAAGTAAAAGAGCAATTATTNNAATAATTGCTCTTTTACTTTTACTAATAGTTATGTGCATATTTTATTTTTAATCTCTCTTACTAGAAATAGGAATATAAGGATGTAATTTTGAAGCTAAATTACTCAGAGGCATTGTTTGAAGATATACTTTTCCTGGTCCTCGTAATGTAGTTAGAAATAGCCCTTCACCACCAAATAATACATTTTTAACTCCTTTAACCATTTCTATATCAAAATGAACACTAGCTTCGAAAGCAGCTACATGGCCAGTATCTACTTTAATGGTTTCTCCAGGAGCTAAATTTACTTCTTCAACATGGCCATCAAACTCTAAAAATACAATTCCTGGACCAGTCATTCTTTGAAGTATAAACCCTTCACCACCAAAAAAACCAGTAGAAAGTCTCTTTTTAAGATGAATTTTAAATTCTACAGAAGTTTCTGCTGCTAAGAAAGCCCCTTTTTGACATATTAATGTTTCTCCAGCATATAAATTTTTTGCAACAATTCTTCCAGGCACTGAAGATGGAAAAGCGATACTTCCATTACTGTGAGTACATGTAAAGGTATTTAAAAAAACACTGTCACCAGATAATGCTCTTCCTATACCTGCAAAAAGGCCCCCTTTCATATTTGTATCCATTTCAATGTTGTCACTCATCCATCCCATTGCACCAGATTCAGAAACTAGAGTTTCTCCAGCATTTAATGAACAGATTACATCAGGAAGATTTCCACCTTTAATTTCATAATTCATATTGTAGACCTCTCTTTAATATAATTTTTATATGTATAAATACAAATTATTATAATATATTTAAAACATACTGAAAAAATAAATAGTAAATATAACTAAAAATATGCTTCATATCTTTACCTAATTACTTTTTTCATATATAATTATACGAGATTATAAAAAAATTAGCATTTAAAACAATTATAAAACTTTTATGAAAAAAGTATTTTAAAAACATCTTAAAAACATCTTAAAAGCATATTAAAAAATAGTAAGATTTAATAAAATTTAAGAAATTCAACAAAAAAATTTACTTTGAGGTATTATAATCCAGTTTTATTTAAAATAACCACTTGCAACTATAGATTAATAATAGTATAATCTTATATACGTAAGTAACTAAATAATATATGGAGAGATGTCCGAGCGGCTTAAGGAGCACGCCTGGAACGCGTGTGTAGGGGAAACTCTACCGAGGGTTCAAATCCCTCTCTCTCCGCCATGTTGTACTAGATGGGGAGTTAGCGGTGCCCTGTAACCTGCAATCCGCTACAGCAGGATTGAATTCCTCGCCTAGGTTTTAGTTTGTGTGGTCTGGCCTATGTAAGTGGCGTTGAGAATTGGGTCCCACGCAATGGAGATTCATGAACCTCGTCAGATCCGGAAGGAAGCAGCGATAAGTGAAACCCTCCATGTGCCGTGGATTAACCTGGTTTGAGTTAACTGCATGGGTAACGCACATAAATTAATTATCAAAGCGAGGTGTACAGCTTTAATTTTAAAAGACAAGATGCAAAATTGCATCTTTTTTTATTATATGTAAAAACTTATAATATGTATATAAGGCTAAAAGAGGTGAGAATATGGCGTACACTGCATTATATAGAGAATATAGACCTAAAACTTTTGAAGATGTAGTAGGTCAAGTACATATAACTACTACTTTAAAAAATGCTATAAAAACAGAAAGAATTGCTCATGCTTATCTTTTATGTGGTACAAGAGGAACAGGAAAAACGTCTACAGCAAAAATAATTTCAAAGGCTGTTAATTGCTTAAATCCTAAAGAGGGGGAACCATGTAATGAATGCGATATGTGCAATAAGATTAATAGTGGCACTGCAATAGACGTAATTGAACTAGATGCGGCCTCTCATAATGGTGTAGATAATATAAGAGATATAATAGAAGATGTTCAATATCCTCCTCAAGAAGCTAAATATAAAGTTTATATTATAGATGAGGTTCATATGCTATCAGTAGGTGCAGTAAATGCTTTTTTAAAGACTTTAGAAGAACCTCCAAATAGAGTAATTTTTATTTTAGCTACTACAGATCCTCAAAAGTTACCTATAACTATACTCTCCAGATGCCAAAGATTTGATTTTAAAAGAATTAAAAATGAAGATATATTTTTAATTCTTAAAAACATAATAGATCGTATGGGAGTATATGCAGAAGATAAGAGTTTAAAACTAGTTTCAAGAATTTCTGATGGTGCAGCCAGAGATGCTCTTAGTATATTAGATCAAGCAATTTCTATGAGTGACGGTAGGGTAGAATATGAGAACATAGTTCAAATGTTAGGACTTATGACTAATGAAGGACTTATTAAGCTTACAGATGCAGTTATAGATAAAGATATTGAGAAATCTATAAGAGAAATTAATGAAATAGTACAATTAGGTAAAGATATTCATTTATTTATAAAAGATATGACTACTCATATGAGAAACCTTATGATGATTAAAATAAGTGATAGCCCTGATGAAGTATTAGATATGTCCATAGAAAATATTGAGCTTTTAAAAAATCAAGCTCATAAAATTAGAGTAGAGGAAATAATGAGGTATATAAAAATACTTCAAGAGACAGAGGAAAATTCCAAATACTCAAAGCAAGGAAGAATATATTTAGAACTTGCTGTAATTAAAATGTGTAAAATTGAATATGATACATCAATGGAAATAATGCTTTCTAGATTAAATAAAATAGAAGAATCTATAAAAAATGGTACTATTAAAGTAAGTGAAAATAAGGTATCGGAAATAAATAATATTAAAAAAGTAAATGCTCCTATATCAAAGCCTAAGACAGAAAGTGTTGTTAAGGAAGATATTGCAAGTATTGAGGTCACCGATGATGCTTATGGCGAAAGTAATATTACCTTGGAAATGGTTAAAAAATCCTTTAAAGATATTCAACAATTATTAAAGGGAAGAAAAAATATGGTTTTAGCCGCAGCACTTATGGTTAGTGAAGTTAATTATGTAAAAGGAAATGTTATAAATATAATTTTTTCTAAAGAATATTCTTTTCATAAAAACAGATTAGAAAAAGATGATAGTAAAAAAGTAATTGATGATATATTTTCTGAGGTTTTAAAAGAAAAGGTTAGGGTTACATATTCTATTGATGGACCTAAAGATGTAGAGAAACCTAAGGAAGAAATATTATTTGATACTTTTTCAAAAGATTTAGTAGAAATAGTGGATGAATAGAGAAATTAGAATATTATATTATTAAGATATTTCATTAATAATATAGAAATTTTTTAATTTTAGTTACATTATTAATGAATATTATATATACTAATATATTGATACTATATTTTAAGGAGGTATTATTATGGCAAAAGGCGGATTTCCAGGAATGGGCGGAGGAAGCATGAATAACTTAATAAAACAAGCTCAAAAATTCCAAAAACAAATGGAGGATATGCAAAAAGATCTAGAGGTTAAAACTTTTGAAGGAACAGCTGGTGGTGGTGCAGTTACTACTACAGTAAACGGAAAAAGAGAAATATTAAAGGTTAGCATAAAACCAGATGTTGTTGATCCAGATGATGTTGAAATGTTAGAAGACTTAGTAATGCTTGCTTGTAATGAAGCTCTAAAGACAGCAGAAGAAGAGACAAACAGCTCAATGGGAAAACTAACAGGTGGATTTAATATGCCAGGTATGTTCTAATATAAATTTAACTAAAGTATTCTTCCTATTTAAGGGGGATTTTAGAGGTGAATGGATTGGATTTTTATCCTGTATCAATAGAAAAACTTATAGAAGAGTTTGCTAAGCTACCTGGTATAGGAAGCAAAACAGCTCAAAGACTAACTCTTCATGTTTTAAATCTTCCTAGAGAGGAAGTAGAAGAGTTTGCTAATGCACTTATAAAGGCGAGAGGAACAATAAAATATTGTTCAATTTGTGGAAACTTTACAGATAGTGACCCATGTTCTATTTGCTCTAACCCTAATAGAGATAAAACAACAATTTGTGTTGTTGAACAACCAAAAGACATTATGACAATGGAAAAGGTTAGAGAGTTTAATGGAGTATACCATGTATTACATGGGACTATATCACCTATGAGTGGAAGAGGTCCAGAAGATATAAAGTTAAAGGAACTTATAACAAGAATAAATGGGGAGCCAAAAGAAATTATAGTTGCCACAAATCCTAATATTGAAGGTGAAGCAACAGCTATGTATATTTCTAAAATATTAAAACCTTTTGGAATAAGGGTAACAAGAATAGCCCATGGAGTACCAGTAGGTGGAGATTTAGAATATGCAGATGAAGTGACTCTTTCAAAAGCATTAGAAGGCAGAAAAGAAATATGATATTGTTTATTTCACAATGTCTTAAGTAAAATAAATTTATGTTTAGAAGTAAAAAGTTTTGTCAGATAGTCGTAGATTTAAAGAAGTAAAAAGCTTTAAATCTACGACTTTTTTATCATAATAAAAATTTATTTAAAGCATGGAAAATTGTAATTTGTAAGTTTATTTAAGAATAAAATAAGCTTAAGAATAACTTCAGCTTTAACAAAGATTAGTAAGAATATAAATCGTAATATATAGGCTAAAGAGATATAAGATAAAATATCTTCTGATTTATATAGTATGTTTGGAAAAGATTTTAGAGGAGTATCAAAGAATACTTTAAATGAAGATGTAAATTTAAGTTATACAGTAATAGATATGAAAGTAGAAAAACTATAAACATTAATGTTTAAATAAAATAATTTATATATTAATGTTTTATCCTCATTTTAGATTTTAAATAAAATGAGGATATTTTTTACAACAAAATTGTAATTAAAGTCCCTTATATAGATTTAAATTGAATTTTTGGTAACATTGTTATATAATCACATTAATTATCATTTAGTAAATATTATTAAATGATAATTTATAATTATGTTTAATTTAAATATGGGGGGAGAGTACGTCATGAAGATAAAAATTAAAGATAAACTGAAGTTTATATGTATATGCTATATTGCACTGATAGCTTTAACAGTAGTAATGAATTTTAGAACATATAAAGAAATAAATGGGGATAGCAGCTTTATAAACTATTTTGGAAAAATGAGAGCATATAATTATAGAATGGCACAACTATCTTCCAATATTGTTTTAGCTCCAGATGATAAGGAAAGCTTAGAAGCTTTAGAGGTAAAGATAAAGGACATAGATAATATGTTTGAGGATTTAGTAAGTGGCAATAGTGAATTAGATATAAAACCTATAGATAATGATAGTATAAAGAATAATCTTAATGATGTAAAAATTCAATGGGAAAAAGAATTTAAGCCAGCCTATATAAATATTTTAGAAAAGGGTAATAAAAATTCTTGGACATTTATAAAAGATAATGTAAATAAATATGTTAACTCTATTGATGATATAGTTGTAGAATATACTTTATATTCTAAGGGGAAAATTAGCTCTGCTAAAAATAAAAGTATTTTTATATTAGGAAGTTCTATAATTTTAAGTGTAATTTTTGCTACTTTAATGATAAAGGCTATAATGAAACCATTAATAAAAATTAAGGATGAGCTTGAAGTTATCTCAAAAGGAGAAGGGGATTTAAGAAAAGAAATATTATATAAATATAATGATGAAATAGGTGAATTAACTAAGTACTTTAACGGATTTATTAGTAAAATAAGAGAAATTGTTGGAACTATATTTAATTCTTCAAGGATGTTAAAGGAATCAGTAGCATCCATGCAAGTTATAAATGATGAACTTGGAAGAGCAACAGAAACTATTTCGATATCAATGCAGAATGTATCTTCAGGAAGTATAGAGCAATCCAATATGATTCAAGAGATTATGTCTCAGACAGAGGGGGTAAACTCAGAAATTACTGATATTATGGAAAAGATTGACATTTTGCTAGTTCAATTAGAAAACAGCAAAAATTCTTCTATTGAAGGAAAGCAAATATTAAATAAAGAAATTGAAGAGTTAAAAGGCCTTGTTTTAAATACAAAAGAATTATCTAATACAGTAAATGAATTAGAAAGAGATTCACAGGATATACAAGGTATGCTAAATATTATAAATCAAATATCTTCTCAAACAAATTTATTAGCATTAAATGCATCTATAGAGGCGTCAAGAGTAGGAGAACACGGACGAGGTTTTTCTGTTATAGCAGAGGAAATTAGGAAATTATCAGATGAGAGCAGAGAATCAACAGAAAAAATAGAAAATATAATTAAATATAGACTTGAGAAGATATTTAATATTGGAGAGCATATGAATATTATCTTAAATCAAATAACTACTTATCAACAAGATATGAGTGATGTTGAAATGAAATTTAATGAGGCTACAGAGAAAGCTAATGAAGAGTATTTAGAAATGAAGAATATTAGAGAGATAAATTATAATGTAAAAGAAGAATTTAAAGAAATTAATTCATCTATTAGTAAGGTTGCTTATATTGCAGAAGAAAACTCAGTGAATTCCCAGGAAATTGCAGCATCGATTGAAGAACAAGCAGCATCCTTTGAACAGGTCAATAATAATATGGATTCAATAAATCAATTATCTATTGACTTAAATGAAGTAATTGGAAAGTTCAAGATATAACATAATAATTTATAAAGATGATTTTAATAATAAATATGTTTATTTTTTATAGTTTTAGTCTATAAATTTGTAAATAAGAATAAGCCTTCTACTAAATGTCAATAATTTGAAATATACATTATAGTAGGAGGTTTTTTTATGGATAGAAAAAAAGTTATAGAAATGATTTGTGACTATAATAAGTATGATGAAGAGCAAAAGCAAATAATCAATCATCTTGAAGAGGCAAGAGTTGAGTGGGAAAGTGCTAGAATTTGTTTTCAGTTTGTAAGCGACCCTAAACTTATTGATTTAGTAATATATAAGGAAGATGAAGCTAAAGCAAGATATATATATTTTCTTTCACTTGCAAAGGAAAAAGGTATAAAATTAGATGCAACCTTAATGGTAGAACAATTGAATTCAGCTAGTAGATGGTAATTAAATTAAGCTTTCATATGTAAGAGGATAATACTATATATTAGTAGTATATTTATCATATAATATATATGAGAGGAGATGAATTTGTGGAATATGCTATTTTTTTTATAATTGCAGTTTTAGGGCTAATTATAGTAGGAAAGCTATTTGCATGGCCACTTAAAATATTAGGAAAGTTAGTGATTAATGCCATAGCTGGAGGAATATTATTATTTCTAATAAATTTTGTAGGTGGACCTTTTGGTATAGATATAGCCATAAATCCTACTACAGCGCTTATAGCAGGATTTTTAGGAGTTCCTGGAGTTTTATTCCTTATTATATTCAAATCATTTATATAGGGGATCTGAGAGAAAGTATCCTAACATAGAAACTGTATATTTCCTAAAAGATGCTAAGACATCTTTAAAAAATAATAGACCAGTATGTCAGATTATTTTTCATCATACTACATTGTCAGAACCTGACTTCTTATCTGATATAATATATACTAACATTTTTGGTTTATAATTTTCTTTCAGATGCTTAAATTAAAAATCGTGGCTTAATGCCACGATTTTTAATATTGCAATTATTTTCAGATGTAAATAGTTTATAACAAAATAATAAAGAGTACCCAAAGATACTCCTTATTCATATATACTAATATTTCCTGATGTAGTAGATATATTTAAATTATGCTTAACGTTATCTCCAATAGTTGCTTGAAGTTTTTTCTTAGATTTTTCTAGAACTTTTATTGGAGGAAATACGTCAATATCTCCGGAAATTGTTTTTAAATCTACTTTTATTCCAACATCGTTAGAGATTTCTATATCTATATCTCCAGAGATAGTACTTCCATTTATATCTCCTAATAATTTATTACAACTAATATTGCCAGAAGTGGTATTAAAGTTTAAATTGCCTCTAACATTATTAAGATTTAGTTCACCAGAAGTAGAATTAAATTTATTATTATTATCTTTTAAAATAATATTAGTTGCATCCAGATCTGCTGATGTAGAGTGAAATATAAAATTATTCATTTCCATATCTTTTAAAGTTAAACTTCCAGAAGTAGAGTTAAAATCTAAAGAAGATAAGTTTAAATTCTCTATATACCCATCGCCAGAAGTTGTGGAAATATCCAGTGAGTTATTATAAGTTTTGGGTATATATATATCTATCTTTCCATTGTTCATATTGAAAAAGAAATTATTTGGAGTTTTGTAAGTCTCTATACTAATTTCATTTTGATCTTTATTTATTTTAAGTTGAGATTCATTAAAATTATTATTAGTCTGTATATTAGAAGATAATTTAACTTTAAGTTCATTTTCATCATAAGGTATTATAGTAACCTCATAAGAGGTGGTATTTATAGATAGTAAGTCTATATCATCTAATGGAAATACTTTTTCTTCATTGATATTGCGGTATTTATAGCTACTGTCATTAAAAATTTCATTATAGATATTATAGAAATTAGAAGTTAAATTTAAATTATTAATAGTCATATTTTTAATAGAAATTCCGAAAATGAGAAAAGAAGAAGTAAAGCAAACTACCATTATAATTATTAATGATAGTATAATAGTTTTTAATTTTTTACCATTAAACATAAAGCATCTCCATTTCATTATATTTGTAGTTGTAATTTAAACCAATCTAATACTTTAATACTTAGCACATAAATAGCTTTGCATAGGAATAACCCAAATAAGAATATTAAAACACCTAGTATACTAAGGCCAATTCCTAGAAGTACAGCCCCTATTAACGGAACAGAAAATGGAATAGATATAAATGGAAGTGCAGCAGTGCCAACTAATCCACCTATAATCGTACCTATTCCACCAACGAAGAATCCTATAGACATTCCAAATATACCTAAAATTAATCCTCCTATAGCAGATATTACAGGAAGGCCAATTATAACCAAAGCAATAATACCTATAATTTTCATTGCTTTTGAAAATCCATCATCTGAATTATAAGGTTTATTGTATCTAGTATTATCATAGCTATCTTTTCTATATGGATTATTATATTGATTTTGATTATTATATTGTTGTCTTGCATTGTATTCATTACCGTTCATTCCAAAATTAGCCTTATATTGAGAACAAATAGTATAAGGATCACCTAATTCTCTTATTATTTCTTCATCTGTCTTTCCATTTTCTTTTCCTACTCTAAAATGCTCTTCGTAGTCATAGATTATCTCCATTCTTTCATTTGCGGGAAAATCATATAAACCTTGTGATAAAATGCTTATAAATTGATCCTTAGTCATATTAACACCCCTCTTTAATAACATTGTTAACGCTTTCCATAAATTCAGACCACTCTTTAGATAACTTTTCTTTAGTTCTTATTCCAGAATCGGTTATTCTATAATATTTTCTAGGAGGCCCCTCCTGAGATTCTTGAAGGTAGGTTGTAAAATATCCCTCTTGTGTAAGTCTTCTTAAAATAGGATAGATTGTTCCATCAGAGATTTGTATATTTTTTGATATTTCATTTACAAGCTCATAACCATAGCAATCTTTCATTGAAACTACTGATAATACACAAAGCTCCAAAACTCCCTTTTTTAATTGAACATTCATTAAATCACCTCTAATAATTGATAGGAAATAAATTATGTAATTTAACATTAAAAGTTAATTTATAGCTATATTATACTAATTAGTATTATACATTGCAAGATACTAAACTATATGTTTATACAATATGATTTATTAATAAAAAGTGTTCAAAAAACCATTTACTAAAAATAAATGGTTTAAGTAAGCTGAGAAAGCTTTTTTAAAGCTTCCATATTTAATATGCGGATTTCTTTATTTTTTATATCTATAACATTCTCATTTTTAAGTTCATTAATAATTCTCGTAACAGTTACTCTAGAACAACCTATTAAATTAGCTAGCTCTTGGTGGGTCATAGTCAAATTTATACTATATTTGTTATTAGAATTTTTAGGTGTTAATACTGCCAATCTATATAGTGTAGAAGCAATTCTAGTTTTAGGAGATTCAGCTAAAAAATCATTAATTTGAGATAGAGCAATTCTATATTTACGAATTAAGCTATGTATGAAAAATCTATATGTATTGGGGTATTGTATTAAAAATTTATCGAGTTTAGTATCTTCAATATAACTTACAGTTACATCTTCAACGGATAATGCTTTAACATCAATATGATCATCTACAAAATATGAAGATTCCCCTAAAATTTCTCCGCCTATAAGGTAAAATAATACTTTTTCATGTCCTGTGGAGGTAAGGGTAGAAACTTTTACAGTACCAGACATCACAATAATGACATTATGATTTGGCATAGGAGAGATTTCTTGATTTTTTTTAAAATCTATAATTTTCCCTAAAGGTGCTAATTCCTGTAAAAAAAAAGCTCTCATGTCATTTTGCTTATTCATGTTAAATAATTTCTCGTACATGGATACTCACCAACCTTTTATAAATAAAAAAGAGTAAACGGGAGTTTACTCTCTTAATATAATATTAGCTTAATTTAGTAAATTTATTAAGCATCTTTTTTAAATTTTGTCATAAAGTTTTTCCAATCTCCATGAGAAATATATATTTTATGTTTATTAAATTCATCTTCATCATTTAATCCGTACTTATATACATAACATTTTTCAATGGTGCCAGTTTCAACTATTTCAACATCCATAATGGTTCTAATATACTCATTATCAGTACTATTTTCACCATAGTAGCCTTCCATTTCATCCATTGCAACCATTATTTCTTCATAATTATCTACAGTCATAACTTCACCATATATATAATCATCACCGTCTAATACAGCAGGATATCCTTTATTGGGCATATGAAATAATTTACCTTTAATTTTAGCAGCTTCACAATTTAAAACATTGCCTTTTAGATATTTGTCATAATTAAAAAATCCTGTCCTTAAACTACCATATACAAATACTTTTCTTTTTTCTATCGGTTTAATCATTAGCAAATAGCCCCTCCAACTATTTTGACGTCTTTGTTATTTTCTACGGCTGCTTTTATACATAATTCAAGTCCTCTTGATATATCAGTTAATGACATGCAAGGAGTATTTGGTTTAGTTATAACTTGATTTGGTATAAATGGAACGTGAATAAAGCCACCTTTTATATTAGGATATTTTTTATCAACTAAATATAATATTCCATACATAACATGATTACATACAAATGTACCAGCAGTATTTGATACTGATCCTGGAATACCATTTTCATTCATTTCCTTAACCATAGCTTTTATTGGTAAGTTACTAAAATATGCAGATTGTCCGTCTTCATATATTGACAGGTCTATTGGCTGATTACCTTCATTATCTTTAATTCTAGCGTCATCTATATTAATAGCAACTCTTTCTGGTGTTACTCCAAATCTACCACCTGCTTGTCCAATTGATATAACTATATCAGGATTATGTTTTTCTATTGCACTTTCTATATGCTCTAAAGCTTTTCTAAAAACAGTTGGAATTTCAATCTTTATAACTTCTGCTTCAGAAATTGTATTAGGTAGCAATTTAACTGCCTCTAGTGCAGGGTTTACACTTTCTCCACCAAATGGGTCAAAACCTGTAATTAAAACTTTCATTATTCTTCCTCCTAATGTTAATTTATTTTAATAATCACCATCTAATATAATAATCGCAGATGGTAAAATCATTATGATTTTTATTAAGTTTATTAATTTTTATGATTATATATTTTAAAAATTCATCTCCAATCTATAATCATATGGAGATGAATTTTTAAATTTAAATTAAAATGCTAAGAAATACATAAGCGCTATATGAACTACTAATAATAGTAAAGCTACTGGTGCTTGATATTTAATAACGATATTATTATCTTTTGTTTCTAGTAATGCTGCAGGCATAACGTTAAAGTTTGCAGCCATTGGAGTTAATAATGTTCCGCAGTATCCAGCAGTTAATGCTAACGCACCAGCTATAGCAGGATTAGCACCTTGTGCGTAAACGAAAGGTATACCAACACCAGCAGTTATAACGGCAAAGGCAGCAAAAGCATTTCCCATTATCATTGTAAATACTGCCATACCTACACAGTAGGCAATTACCCCTGCTAATATATTTCCATTAGGTATAAAGGTTGATATTCCAGATGCAATTACATCACCAACACCAGCAGCAGTAAATACTGCACCTAACGCAGCTAGTAATTGAGGTAATATGCTTGTAGGTCCAACAGATTGAAGCATTCTGTTTCCATCCTCTACAAGATTTTTAGGATTTGCTTTTGTAACAAGGAATGTGATTATAATTGCAGCTATAGCAGATATCCCAATGGCAACAGTTCCAGGGAATTTAGTAAACTGAGCAATAACAAGTGCAAAGACAGCTATTGAAACTGAAGGAATAAATATTTTGTCTTTAAGTTTTTTAGCTTGGTCTTCGCTGAATTTAGCTTCAGGCATCTTTAGGTTACCTATATTAACTTGTTTCATAGCAGTTAATACTCCAAGGAATACAAGCATTCCACCTACAACAGTTGATGGTAAAAACTTGCCTAATATAAATATGATAGAAAGTATTATCCAAAATAAAGTTGTTCCAATTCTAGTTTTATGATTTGTATCTTTAAAAGTAATAATCCCAGTTGTTAACATTAAAAGTCCAACCATTATATAAAAAACTTCAAGCAGTATGTCTGATATAACTTTTATATCCATATATAAATCCTCCTTATATTAGTTTTTCTTTGATGCTTTTCTAGCTATAGATTTATCTAACAAGTGATTTTGTACTACTACAAATAGAAATGAAATTACAGCAATAGGTATTGAAGCTTTAGCAACATCTAATGTGTTTACTGCATATCCAAGTTCTTCTAAAGTACCAGCAATTAATAAAACCCCTGAGCTTGCAAGGAATACATTCTGTCCATAGAAATTACCGTAGTTCTCCATAGCAGCCGCCGCCCCTTTAATTTTATCAACTGTGATTTCATCAAGTTCACCATGTTTACTAATAGCAGCACCCTGTGCCATAGGATTTATAAGTGGTCTTATAAATTGAGCATGACCTCCAAGTCTTACTGAGAAGGCAGCAGCTAATTCTCTAATGAATAAATAAAGAGTTAACATTTTTCCAGCAGTTAAGCTTTTAGCATTTTTAATTAATGTGACAGCCCTATCTTTCAATCCGTATCTTTCACATATACCTATAACAGGAAGTGTTAGTATAAATAATGACATATGCCTTTGACTTACAAATGTTTTACCTAATATATCTAGGATTTCAATAATGTTTAGTTTTGCAACTAATCCAGTAACTACTCCAGCAGATAAAACTACTGCTATAGTATCAAATTTAAGAGCAAATCCAATAATAACTATAACTATACCGATTAATTTAATCATTGATTACTACACCCTTTCTTTATTGTAGAATATATTTATTTAAAAAATTTCTTGTTATTTTCATATTATACTGACAATTAACACATAAATCTGTATCCACAGATACAAAAGCGAAGAATATTTAGTAGAAAAATGTAGAAGAAAATCTATATAATAATAAGAAAGGATATCTAAGGTGAACAATTTTCAAATAAAATTGCATAAATGGAAAGTTTTTGAATAAATTTAAATAACTACTCCAGGTGTATCTACATATAAAAAGGCAAGCATACTTAAGTAAAACATAGTATTTAAAGTATAATACCAAGTAAATGGTGTTTTTCAAGGAACCAAGAATTTTGTTTATGATAAGATAGATATTGTCGTTAGGGAGCAGACAAGTTCAAAGCTAAACGACATAGTTCAGCGTTCAGCACTTGAAAACAGTTATTAAAAATAAAAATAAAAAAACTGTTGACAAGAAGAAACGAAGCTGATAAAATAGTAAGAGTCGTCAGGTGATGACGGTAAAAATTACTAAATAAATTGGTCTTTGAAAATTAAACAG
>NZ_DKLM01000144.1 GCF_002455975.1 Clostridium sp. UBA6640 | reverse complement strand
TAAGGGGTTAATCTGTTTTTATAGAAAATTTAGTTTTCAGAGTATATATTAAGTTTTTGTATTATATACCTATAAATATTGCATATAATTAATAACAAAAAGTCGTGAATTATCACGACTTTTTTTATGCCTTAACTAACTTCTTTTTTATAACCTAAATTTAAAATCAATTGATTTAAAAATTCTATATTTTTTTCTTTTTCTTCAGGATGAGCTTCAATCATAGTATAAATAGTAGCTAATAAAGATTCTGCTAATCTAATAGTACAATTATATTCCATAGAAGAAGTACAATCTTTAGAAAAATCATTAAAAATTTTATCTATTAAACTTATAATATTATTCTCAATTTCAGCATTTGATTCAGTTTGAATCTTATCAGTAAGATCAGCTTTAATAAGCTCTTTATTTAATATACATCGTTCCTCTATATCTTCATAAAGTATTTTGATACAAGAAGGTACTTTATATTTGTCCTCTGATTCTATTAAAGTTTGAAGTTTGAGAAAAGTTTTTTCTAAGTTATCTTCTAATATCTTTATAAAAAGCTTACTTTTATTTGAAAAATAATTATAAATTGTTCCAGTAGATATATTGCACTTTTTGGAAATAAGTTTCATATCTACCTTTTCATATCCTCTTTGAACAAATAATTCTTTTGCACAATTAATTATCGAACCCTCAATATCACTAACAGCGTTAGTCACTTTACCACCTCGTAATAATATAATCCTTTTTTATATATAATAATGATTATAATGTCGGTAATAATGTTTTGTCAACAATATAAGTCAAGCCTTATTTAAATAGAATAATTTTTAGTTATATAAATCATAATATTCATAAGGAGTGATAAATATGAAGAAATTTTTTCCAGAGGATAACATGCCACAGAGTCTAAGTAATATGAGTAATATGATGAAAGCTTCAGATATACCTAAAGAAAATAATATAACAATATCTAAAGTCAGAAAAAATTCTGAGGGAGATATTACTGATGTAATGCTTTCTGATGGAGAGGCCTATTCTATAGAACAGGCTGTTGAGATGACAAAAGAGGGATTAATAAATGGAGTAAATGTAAGTAGAGCTAAAAATGGAAGGGAATATTTAAAAAGCAATCCTAATGGAACAGAAGAGGATAATTTAAGTAATAAGCCTACATTTTAAAAAATTACATTTATCATTAAACTATAGCAGTGAAATAATTAAGGAGGAAATTAATTGATCTTAAATTAATTTCCTCCTTAAATTTCTATTATTTTAATTCACAACTTTAATCAATGGATAACTTATGAAAATTAAGAATTAAGTATGAAGAATGAAGAATTATGGTGAAAATTAATTTTTATCAAATTAATTTCTTTAACTGATTTTTTACTAGCAATAAAATTGTTAGTTTTTAATAAGAAGTTACTTTGTAACTTCAAAAATAAATCAATTCAAAACTTTTCCATAAAGGAGAAGTATCAATAATTCTCCATTCTCAATTGTATAAGGGTTCACCTGAGGTGTAATATAATTTAGAGCAACGCTTAAAACTCTTAACCAATATTAATAGAGATAAGCGATATGTAATTGAAATATTAAAAATAGCATTTATTTTAATATGTTAATGTTAAAAATAAATCACTCTACTAACTTATAATTATTGTTAGTTAGTTTGAACTCATCTTTTAATCCATTAGTTAAATATACTTCATTATCTTTTGTGATAAATATAGCTTCAATATTTTCTAGGGAGCTTATAAACTCCAATCCTTTTTCTCTTCCTAAGGCAAAGGCAGATGTGGATAATCCATCTCCATCCATAGATTTATCACTTATGATAGTTGTGCTTAAAAGATCATTTTCATAAGGATATCCAGTTTTAGGATCTAATATGTGGTGGTATGATTTTCCATCTACTTCTAAAAATCTTTCATATGTACCAGAGGTTACTATAGATTTATCATTAACTAATATATTACCAACAGTATCATTAGAACCTCCATTAGGGTCCTGAATGCCTATTTTCCATTGGTTACCGTTAGGTTTATTTCCTAAGATATATAGATTTCCTCCTAGATTAATCATTGCACTTTTAACACCATTATCAACTAAAAGATCTTTCATTTCATCAGCAGCATATCCTTTAGCAATTCCACCTAGGTCAATAATCATATTTGGATTCTTTAAGAAAATGCTATTTTTTTCATTATCCAAAATAACATTATTATAATTAATAAGAGATTTTTTTTCTATAAGTTCTTTTTCACTAGGGACTCTAGCACTTTCACTGCCAATTCCCCAAAGCTTAACTATAGGACCTATTGTTATGTCGAAGGTATTATTAGAAATCTTACTGTAATAAAGTCCACTTTCCACTATAGTAAAAGTATCTTTTCCTACAACTACAGCTTCTTTACCAGACATTTCATTAACCTTATCAAGTTCTGTACCTTCTTTATTTATACTTACCTTATTCTCTAAGTCTTTTAATCTATCGAAGGCTTTATCAAGTATAGAATTATCCTTTGAGTCAAAAATCTGAATAGTACATACTGTCCCCATAACTACTTCTGTACGAGATATAGGTTCTTTAATGTTAGAATCAGAGGATGAACATCCAGATAAAACCGTAATAGATAAGATTAGTAATAATAAGACATATAATTTAAATTTTTTCATATATATCCTCCAAAGTTTAATTTTTACTATTTATTTTTCAAAATCAAAGACTTTAGGAATTATTCCTAAAGTCTCAAATTTGCATTTTATAACTTATTTTTTAGCAGGTTTAACTACAACTGTGTCAGTTTTACCTTTTTCAGCAGCTTTTAAAGCTTCTTGTGATAAATTCTTGAAATCCTCAACTGAGTGAGTTGCTCCAGTTATGTTATCAACATCAGCTGGGTTTCCTTTTTCAACTAAAGCTTTGTTAAACTCATCAGAGAATTTTGATGGCCAAGTCTCACTAGCACCTTTCATAGTTTTTTCATACTCAGTGTCTTGAGTCTTAAGTTTTCCTTCTTCATTTACATAGTCTGCATTACACTCAGAAATCTTTCCATCAGCTACTTTTAATTCAACAAAAGCTTTCCAACCATGTTCATCCATTTCGGAATATTCAGCTCTGTATTCTCCATCTTTTAATTCTTTTGATGCTGAGGTAGATCCACACCCTACTAATACTGTTGCAGCTAATACTGTTGCAGAAACAACACTCACTAATTTTTTATTCATTTCAAAATCCCTCCTGTGAAATTCACATTCATTTTAGAAAAATTATATTAATTACTATGTGGCCATATGTAATTTCACATAGTAAGTATGGAAACTAAGTTAATAATTAGAAAACATAGTTTATATTAGGTGACTTAAGAAAACATTTACAAAAAGTAAAGCAAATTATGATTTTTAATAATAATTTATAGAATTATTAGAAATTTTTCACCGAAATGTATATTAAAGTTAAGCACCTATTTATATTAGAACAGATTTTACGGAAAATTTCAATAATTTTATGATTATTTTTGAAATTAATTTATAATAATATTTTATTTTTTATATTTTTAATGTAAATTAAATTAGATAATAAAATTCATTAAGTTAAATTTTATCAATAATTACATTAAAAAATTTAGAGAAAATATAAGTTTTATGCTATGATATTATTGTACTTATCATAGTATGAATTTTAACAATATTTATAAATATCATTGTGATGTTAAAATTATAACATAATATGGGCTATTATAAAATATTTAAAAAGTTAATATAAATATGTCTAATTGTTATATATTATAATAAATAAAACTAGAAAGAGATGAGAAGCATATGAAAATAATTAAAAAATTAGATATAATAGTTATTTCTATATTATTTATAGCATCATTTATTCCATATGGCATCTTTTGGATGACATCAGGAAACATCAATTATGTATATGCGAAAATTACTGTGGAAGGAAAAGAATATAAGAATATTAGATTGGATAACCATAAAGGGGAAGAAGTATTTAATATTAGAACTAGCAAAGGACATAATATAATAAAAGTTGTGGATAATAAGATAGCTATAGTTGAAGCTGATTGCCCAGATAAGATTTGCGTAGAGCCAGGATATATTAGCAAAGTAGGAGAAACAGCAGTTTGCTTACCTCATAAAATTGTAGTAGAAATTAAAGGACAGGTAAATATTGATGATGAAGAAACAGACTTTATATCTGGTTAGAGGTGAAAAAAATGAAGAAAACTACTAAATTAGTATATATATCTTTGCTTATTGCTCAGGCTTTAGCATTACATATTATTGAAGGGATGTTACCTATACCTTTTATTACTCCTGGTGCAAGACTGGGGCTTTCAAATATTATTACTGTAATAGCGCTATATACCTTAAGCTATAAAGAAGCTTTTACAGTTTTAGTAGTTAGAATTTTGCTTTCAGTAATGTTTGGAGGAAGCATATCAAGATTGTTATATAGTTTAGGTGGCGCATTCTTTAGTTTTGCATCAATGGTAATTGCAATTAAAGTATTTAAAAATAAACTTAGTATTATTGGAGTTAGTGCGACTGGAGCAATCTTTCATAATGTGGGGCAATTACTTGTGGCATCATATATAGTAGAAACTTTAGGGGTTATGCTATACTTACCTATAATGACGATTGCAGGTATAGGTACAGGGATTTTTGTAGGATTAACCTGTAACTTTGCATTAAATCATTTATATAAGGTTAATAGTAAAAATAATTTAGGATTTATAACAAAAGATAGATTACAATAAAACTTAAAACGATGGAAAATTGACAGTGGACAATGGACGAGTATGGATGAATTTAGTTTCTATTGCAAAAAGTTACTGTGTAACTTCAAAACAAATCAATTAAAAACTTCTCACGTAAAGGAGAAGTATCTATAATTCTCCATTGTCCATTGTCAATTTTCAATTGCATAAGGGGTGATATCATGAAAATAGATGAAAAAATACTTAATAGTATATTTAATAGTTTAGAAGAATGTATTGTTATTGTAGATTTAAATGGCAAAGTTATAATGATGAGCAATGTATATAAAAAATTTTTGGAATGCGATAACCCTGAAGGACAACATGTTACAGATGTAATACCTAATACTAAACTACATATAGTAGCTGAAACAGGTGGAAAAGAAATTGGAGAAATTCAAGAAGTTAATGGACATAAAATGATTTCTATGAGAGCTCCACTTATTAATGAAGGAAAAGTTATTGGGGCTGTAGGAAAAGTTATGTTCAAAGACTTAAGTAATTTTAAGACATTAAGCAGTAAAATTTCTAATTTAGAAAAAGAATTAGAATACTATAAAAATGAGTTTAATGGAGAAAAAAAAGCTAAACATACCTTTAATAATTTAATAGGAAAAAGTGTTAAGTTTACCGATGCTATTAATTTAGCTAAAAAAGTAGCTAAAGGAGACTCAAGTGTGCTTATTACAGGAGAAAGCGGCACAGGGAAAGAATTGGTGGCTCAGGCCATACATAATGGAAGCAAGAGATGTTTTAAGCCCTTTATAAAAATTAATTGTGCAGCAATTCCGTCAGAGCTTTTTGAATCGGAGATGTTTGGATATGAAGAGGGAGCTTTTACTGGGGCAAGAAAAAGTGGAAAAAAAGGTCTATTTGAATATGCAAATGGAGGCACTATTTTACTTGATGAAATAGGAGATATGCCTTTGAATATGCAAGTAAAGCTTTTAAGAGTACTTCAAGAGAGAGAGTTAGTTAGAGTAGGTGGAAATGAAGTGAAAGAAATAGATGTTAGAGTTATAGCTTCTACTAATAAGTCTCTTTTAGAATTAATAGAACAGGGTAAATTTAGGGAAGATTTATATTATAGATTAAATGTTATGCATATAGATCTTCCACCTTTAAGAGAAAGACCTGAGGATATTGAACCGTTGTGTGAAAGACTTAGTATAGGTCTTTGTAATAGATATGGAATTTATTCAGAAGGAGTTTCAAAGGAAGCATTAGAGTATTTAAAAGCCTATAATTGGCCTGGAAATGTAAGACAACTTGAAAATGTTTTAGAAAGAGCTATAAATTTATTAGATACAGAACTTTTCATACTTCCTAAACATCTTCCAGAAAAAATACTAAAATCTAAAAATAAAAATTATGCATTAAATGAAGGAGGTACATTAAAGTATATAGTAGAAGAAGTCGAAAAGGATATTATTATAGAAACTTTAGATAAAGCTGATGGAAATAAAAATAAAACTGCCGAAATATTAGGATTGAGTAGAACAGGATTATATAAAAAATTGAAAAGATATAATTTAGAAAGTATATAAGTGTTAACAAAAGTATACATGTAAACTTAGTTTACATGTATACTTTTGTTTTTGTAAATTTACTTTAATTTTGATATTTAAACTTTAAAAGGAAGAACAATGGATAAAATATGAAATAAAAAATCATTAAACCCTTGAAAGTGCTTATAGTGATAATGTTAACAAATATGTCAGTATATTAACAAAATTGTTAATATAGATACAAATTATTTAAGTGTAAACTAAGTTTACGCTTGCTTTTTTTTTAGATTTGGAGCAATATAGGTATTGTGCTTGTTTGAAGAGAATATAAAAGTTGGCACAAATTTTGCTTGTATATATTTGCGAGAAAATGATTAATTATTAATTAAATTTATCATAAATATATAAAGTTTATTGGAGGATGAACAGGATGAGAGAAGTAGTAATAGTAAGTTCTGTAAGAACAGCAGTAGGAGCATTTGGAGGAAGTTTATCTAAATTTTCAGCAATAGAATTAGGAGCAATTGCTGCAAAAGAAGCTATTAAAAGAGCAGGTATAAAACCAGAGATAATAGAAGAAGCTATTATAGGTAATGTTTTATCTGCAGGACTTGGACAAAACCCAGCTCGTCAAGTAGCATTAAAAGCAGGATTATGTGAAGAGTCAAGTGCAATGACTATAAATAAAGTTTGTGGTTCAGGACTTAGAGCAGTAAGCATGGCAGCTCAAATGATAAAAGCTGGAGATGCAGATGTAATTCTTGCTGGAGGAACAGAAAGTATGAGTAATGCACCATATGTTCTTCCAAACAACAGATGGGGTCAAAGAATGGGAAATGGTAACGTTGTAGATACTATGATCAATGATGGCTTATGGGATGCTTTCAATGATTACCATATGGGAATTACAGCAGAAAATATAGCAGAGAGATGGAACTTAACAAGAGAAATGCAAGATGAGTTTGCATTAAACAGTCAATTAAAAGCAGAAGAAGCAATAAGAACAGGAAGATTTAAAGATGAAATAGTTCCAATAGAAATTCCTCAAAGAAAAGGAGAGCCTATTATATTTGATACAGATGAATTCCCGAAAGCTAATATGACGATAGAAAAATTAGCTAAATTAAAACCAGCTTTCAAAAAAGATGGAACAGTAACAGCGGGAAATGCTTCAGGAATAAATGATGGTGCAGCTATGTTTATAGTTATGTCTAAAGAAAAAGCTGATGAATTAGGAGTAAAACCATTAGCTACAATAAAATCATATGCTTCTTCAGGATTAGACCCACAAATAATGGGATATGGACCAGTTCCAGCTACAAGAAAAGCATTAGAAAAAGCTAATTTAAAAGTAGAAGATTTAGATTTAGTAGAAGCAAATGAAGCTTTCGCAGCTCAATCTTTAGCAGTAGTTAAAGACTTAAACTTAGATACAAGTAAAGTAAATGTAAATGGTGGAGCTATAGCAATAGGACACCCAGTAGGAGCTTCAGGAGCTAGAATACTGACAACATTAATACATGAAATGATAAAAAGAGATGCAAAAACTGGTCTAGCTACATTATGCATAGGTGGTGGACAAGGTACTGCATTAGTAATTGAAAGACAATAATAAAATAAGTTTTATTAAAAAATCTAGATAACCCTATTACACTATAAATTATGAAAATGTTACGATTAATAAAAGAGTCAGTATATAACTGGCTCTTTTTGCATACGTATATTTATTATTAACAAATGATTTAAATTTATAATTTTAAGGAATACTTATATATAGGGCTCCTTAATGAAAAATTAAGAATGAAAGATNNGAAAATTTATTTTCTGGGGTATGTATTAAGTTTTAACATTGTAGACTTATATTATATAGTTATAGTAATGTTGATTTTTAAATAATATATGTAGATATTTTATAAAACTCAATTGGAGGAGGTGACAGTATGTGTGGTAGATTTTTTTTGGATGTTAATAATAAAGAGATTTTAGATTATTACAACATAAAGGATGAAAAAGAAGGAGGGGGAGAAAAGTTTCCTTCTCACGAAGCTATAGTGGTTAAAGAGAATGAAACCACTTATATGAAATGGGGATTTCCTCTAAATAATAAATTAGTTATAAATGCTAGAGGAGAAACAGTATTTGAAAAAAGGTTCTTTAAAAAAGCAATAAAATCTCAGCGATGTTTAATACCAGCTTGTCATTTCTATGAGTGGAAAGATAAAATGAAATATAAGATAAAGATAGATAATGAAGAGTTTTTCTCAATGGCTGGCATTTATAATAAAGTTATAGATAAGAATGGAGAAGAACATTATGCTTTTGTAATTTTAACAACAGAGGCTAATCGAGAAATGAGTGAAATACATCATAGAATGCCGATTATTTTGGATAAAAAAGAAGAAAAGATATATTTAGATAGTCATACGCCTGAAGAGGTAATAGAAAGTATGTTAAATTCATTAGAGGACGATAAATTATTAATATTGGAAGATAAGGGAATAGAACAGCTGAGTTTATTTCAATAAAAGGATTAAAGCATTATATAATTTTAACTGTATCTTAAAGACCTATAGTCTTAAGATTACAAAAATGTAANNATTATAATTAATACTGTAATATGAAAGCATCAATTACCTTTAAGATGCTGGATTCATAATGAAAGCTTTGAAAGTTGGGAGGAGCATGAGATGGAAAAGGTTAGTTTGATATTAAATAGAATATCTGCTGGAACTACAGTTGTTTTTGGAGGGCTTTACATCATAGAAAGTTTAAGTCATAGTACTTCTGGTATGATGTCCCCTGCGGTTTTTCCATTAGCTATGGGTTCTATTATTCTTTTTACATCGACTTTATTGCTTAATATTAATCAATTTAAAAATAAAATTGATTAATATTATTTCAAAGTTAATAAAACATATTAACCTCTTAGATAAATTCATGATAAAGTTATCTGTGAAAAGCCATGGCGCCCCCTTGCTGTGGCTTTTTATTTTTGTAATTAAAGTTAAGTTCTTATATTTACTCCTTTATTTTAAATAATTTTAATATAAAAATAATAGCCTATTATTGTTTTAAAAGCCATTATTTATATGGTAATATTAAAGTCGTAAGATTATTACAATTTTATAAATATTTATATTTAGGAGGAGTAGATGGAAAATAAATTTTTAAAATGGTTTTTATGTGCAGCAATAGTAGTAGGAATTTTAATAATAGGATATTTTGTTTTTATGACAATTACAGATTATAAGCCGGAGAAAATTTTAGAAATCAAAATAGAAAACAATAAAGAAGAACAAGCTAAATTAAATTCTCCAATGACTGTTATGAGTTATAATATAGGATATTGCGGAATGGATAAAGATGTAGACTTTTTTATGGATGGAGGAAAGGGTTCACGTTCACTTAGTAAGGAAAAAACTATAGAAAATTTGGAAGGAAGTTTTAATGCTATAAAAGAAGAAAATCCAACTTTTGTTTTTTTACAAGAAGTGGACAAGAAAGCTACAAGGAGTTATAAAGTAAATCAATATGATTATCTTATGAATAATTTAGAAGAATATTCATCTAGTTTTGCTATTAATTATAAAGTGCCATGGGTTCCTGTACCTATTCAAAAACCTCATGGGAGTGTGCTAGCTGGATTAGCAAGTTTTTCAAAATTGACTGTAAATAAAAGTACTAGATACGACCTTCCTGGAAAGGAATCATGGCCAAAACAGCTAGCGGATCTTGATCGTTGTATTTTAGTTAACAGAGTGCCAGTGGAGAATGGAAAAGAATTAGTTTTGGTAAATCTTCATTTATCAGCCTATGATAAGGGTGGTAAAATAAGAAAGCAGCAGCTTGATTTTTTATCTTCATTTCTGCAAGAAGAATATAAAAAAGGGAACTATATAGTAGCAGGAGGAGATTTTAATCATCAGATTCCAGGAAGTGAAAGTTCTACATTTGAAGCTACAGAAGAATTTCCAGATTGGATTCAAACTATTCCAAAGGATTTTAAGCCAGAAGGATTTAACTGGTATTTTGATAAAGAAAATCCAACAGCTAGATCAGTGGCAAAACCTTATAAAAAGGGAGAAAATTTTAGAACGATTATAGATGGATTTTTGGTTTCTGATAATGTGGAAGTTATATCCAATAAAACAAAAGATTTAGATTTTACTTACTCTGATCATAATCCAGCAATATTAAACTTTAAATTAAAATAAATTGATATCTTTAAGGACTGCTATTAAATTAAATATTTTTAGTAGTCTTTTTTAAAAAAAAGAAAAATTATAAAATCATAGAATTGAAATTTTTAATTAAGTTTTTAGGAGGGAATTCCAGTATTGAGATAGAACACTTAAAAATTCATAAGTTATTTCTATAATAATATATAAAGTGAGGACGAAAATATGAATAATCTTATATCAGCTTTTCCACTGTATAATTTCTTAAAATACTGCAATGCCAGCTCTCTTAAAAAAGTTATTCTTGATTGTGGTGCTGGTGGAAGTAACCCACCTCTTTCTTTATTTTATGAGTTTGGATATAAAACTTACGGTATTGAAATATGTGAAGAACAATTAGAAAAAGCTAATTTATTTTGCGATAAAAATAATATAAATTTAAACATTACCACGGGAGATATGAAAGAAATTCCCTTTGGTGATGAATTTTTTAGCTTCTTATTTTCTTATAATACCTCTGTTCATATGAAGAAAAAAGATTTTTTATTTGCTTTAAAAGAGTTTTATAGAGTATTAAAACCTGAAGGATTGTGTTATGTAAATTTTTTAAATGAAGAATGTGATTCCTATGGAAAGGGTAATCAAGTTAACGAAGGGGAGTTCATACAAATTGAAGATGGTCAAGAAGTATTTTACTGCCATTATAAAGAGGATGNNGAGGATGAGATCGAACAATATTTTAATGGATTTGAAGTTCTTTATAAAGAGAAACGAACAATTCAAAGAAAAATTGATGATGAAAAGTACACATCATCATATTTTGATTATATATTAATGAAAAAATAAAAATTTATTTTAAATATATCATGTAACTTAAAAAGTTTAGATGATCAGTATTATCTGATGTAGAATAAATTAAGTATAAAATAGATAAGTTATTATGAGTTAAGAGTTATTGGTGTTTCTATGGAATAATATTTATAAACTAGCAAAAACTAAATTATATTTGTTTTAAGAAAGGGGATATACATATGAAACATTTAATAATTTATGCTCATCCTAATCCTAATAGTTTTTGCCATGCTATATTACAAAGTGTAGAAAATGTTAGTAAAAGTAAGGGACATGAAGTAAAGATTAAAGATTTATATGCAATTAACTTTAATCCAACATTACAACCATCAGATTTTGAAGCTTTTGGAAGGGGTGAAGTTCCTAGTGATATTAAATGTGAACAGGAAGAAGTAACATGGGCGGATCTTATCACTTTTATTTACCCTATATGGTGGGCATCAATGCCAGCTATACTTAAAGGATACATAGATAGAGTATTTGCTAATGGATTTGCATATAAATATGACAATAATGCACCAGTAGGTTTGCTGGAAGGAAAAAAAGCATTAGTATTTAATACTACTGGGTCTCCTAGTGATGCTTATGCGGAAAATGGTATGCATGATGCTATGAAACAGATGGTAAACGATGGTATATTTAAATTTTGTGGAATTGAACCACTTTATCATACTTTCTTTGGTGCGGTTCCTTTTGTAGATGATGAATCACGTAAAGAGTATTTAACAAAAACTGAAACTTTAATACAAAACTTATAATAAAATTTTAGCCATTGCTTATATAGTGATGGCTAAAGTTTTATTTAAATAAAGTAATTATTTATTAGTTGTTAAGTAAAGCTGTGAATTGAAAAAATTAAAAAAACAGTTATATTATGAATATATAGTAAATTACAAAAATGTAAGTTTAATTCGTGGTTTTGTAAGGTATATGAATGGCTTGGTCATTTGATTACACTTATAATAAAGTTATAAGTTGTAAACATGCTAGATAGTTAAATTCGATATATAAAATAATATATTCAACCTTGAAAACTAAGTACTATGTAAGAGAGAAGTGACCTATAGAAAAATTCTATAGGTCACTTTTATTTTTAATAAGGAATTTATAAAATAATTTATTATACAATTTTAAGTTTACTTTAATTACAAATAGAAACATTTAAAATGATTATAAAAACTGTAATCATTAATTATAGAAAGTATATTTTAGTGAATATCATATTTATAAAAAAATTAAAAGAACAAATAGTATAAACAATTTAAATTTTTACATTATTCGTGAATATATGTTATATAGTATAGCATATATGAAAATAAAAAATAATTTTTAATAATAGTGCTATACAATTAAAGATTAAATGTAAAAATATATAAACACATATATAAAAAGTGTAAATTTTTTAATGAAAATATAGTTAAATTATAAAAATACTTAAAAGAAATAAAATTGTAAAAAAATAATGAAATATGATGTCAAATATATTGTTTTTTTTATAAGCCTATAATAGAATAATTCTAAAGAACTAAAACGTTTTAGTTAAACCTTTAACTAAAACGTTTTTATGATAAGTAATTACATAAATTAAGATTTCGTTTTTATCTCATTATGTAAAAGGAGTGTCTATAAATGAAAGATATACTGGTTATTGGTAGCATTAATATGGATTTTGTAGTAGATGTAGATCACATACCTAAATTAGGAGAAACCATATTATCAAAGTCGATTTTAAAGTTCCATGGTGGAAAAGGTGCTAATCAAGCAGTAGCCATTGGAAGATTAGGTGGAAGTGTTAAAATGCTTGGTAAAGTTGGACAAGATAGTAACGGTAATGAGCTATCAAATGCTTTAGAAGAAAGCAATGTTGATATTAAATACATATTGTTTGATGAAACTTACCCATCAGGGACTGCATTTATATATGTAGATAACAATGGAGATAACTGCATTGTGGTAAATCCAGCATCAAATAGCAATTTAAAAGCGGAAGATATTGAAAAGTATAGTGAAGTTTTTGAAAACGTTTCATACTGTGTAATGCAGCTAGAGATACCTTTAGATACATTTAAAACTGCAATAGACTTTTGTCATAAAAAAGGTATAAAAATAATATTAAATCCTGCTCCAGCACAACAAATACCAGAGGAAATATTGTGCAAAGTAGATTATTTAATACCAAATGAAACAGAACTAGAATTGATGACTGATGAAAATATAAATACTAAAGAAGATGTAAAGAATGCTATAAATAAACTTTTAAACATGGGAGTTAAAAATGTTATAACTACTCTTGGCGAAAAAGGTGCAATTTATGCAAGTAGCAAAGAGTTTAAAATTTTTAATTCAATAAAGGTAAACACAGTAGATACTACTGCGGCAGGTGATTCTTTTATAGGAGGATTTGTTTCATATTTAAATAGAGAAAATGATGTTATAAAAGCCATTGAGTACTCTTTATACGTTGGAGCATTAACTGTTAGTAAAAAAGGAGCACAAAGTTCATTACCCTATAAAGAAGAAGTAGAAAAATTTATTAACATCAGAAAAAAATAAAAGTGAACTATTTAAAAATATATAAACAAAATCATTAAGGAGGATTTAACTATGAAATTTAAAAAGCATATTGCGTTACTACTAACTCTTATTCTTGGCCTTTCAGTATTACTTGTTGGTTGCGGTAGTAATAGCAAAGAAGAAGGTTCTAAAGAAGGTAAAAAAACAAAAGTTGCATTATTATTAGCAGGTTACCTAGGAGACAAATCATTTAATGACTCTGCTAATGAAGGAGTAAAAAAGGCACAAGAGGAATTTGAACTTGAAGTTAAAATTATGGAAACTGATAAGCCAGCAGATTGGGAATCAAACACAATGGCTATGGCTTCATCAGGTGAATATGATTTAATTTTAGCAGTATCAGCTCAATATGAGGATATAATGAAGACGATAGCTCCTCAATTCCCAGATCAAAAATTTGCAATTATTGATGGTGTTGTTGATGAACCCAACGTAGCTTCAGCAATATTTGCTCAAAATGAAGGATCATTCCTAGCAGGAGCAGCAGCAGCATTGTTTACTCAAAAAACTGACATTAAGAATGTAAACGAAGACAAAGTTATAGGATGGGTTGGGGGAGTAGATATCCCCGTATTGCAAGACTTTTTAACAGGATATAAGCAAGGAGCAGCATATATTGATCCATCAACAAAAGTTTTAGAAGCTTTTGCAGGTTCATTTACTGATCCATTAAAAGGAAAAGAATTAACATTAGCTCAATATAGCCAAGGTGCTGACATAGTAATGAACGTTGCTTCAGGTACAGGAAATGGTGTATTAGAAGCAGCTAAAGAATCAGGTAAATATGCAATAGGTGTTGACCAGGATCAAGATGGAATATATCCAGGAAACATATTAACTTCAATGCTTAAGCGTATTGATGTTACTTCATATACAGTAATTAAGTCTGTAGCTGATGGAAGCTTTAAAGCTGGAGAAACACTTTACATGGATGTAACTAATAGCGGTGTTGGATTAACAGATATGACAGTTATGAAAGAAGCTTTAGGAGATGACTTCCCAGAGGATATATTAACTAAAGTTAAAGAAATAGAAGAAAAAATTAAAAGTGGTGAAATAGAAGTTAAGTCGCATCCAGGATTTGGAAAGAAGTAACAAATATTAAGAATATACCAAGATTAAAATTTTAATCTTGGTATATTAAATATATTTAGTTAGGTAGGGGAGAGGCTATGTCAAATAAAATTATACAAATGACCAACATAAAAAAGAGCTTTGGAACTGTACAAGCTATTTCTAATGGTTTTTTTGACTTATATGAAGGCGAGATTCATTCTTTAGTAGGTGAAAATGGAGCAGGGAAATCTACTCTATTAAAAATACTTTATGGTATGTACAAATTTGATGAAGGCAAAATGGCGATAAAAGGTAAGGAGTATCCATATTTAACTCCTAAAGAAGCTATAGAATTGGGAATAGGCATGGTTCATCAAGAGTTTATGTTAGTTCAGGACTTAACAGTACTTGAAAATATAATTTTAGGCTTTGAACCAAGCAAAGGCATGAGAATAGACTTAGATGAAGCTAGAAGAAGAATACAAGAATATATAGATCTATATGGAATGGATATACAACTTAATAAAAAGGTTAGAAATATATCTGTAGGAGAAGCGCAAAGAGTTGAAATTATAAAAACTCTTTATAGAGGTGCTGAAATATTAATACTAGATGAACCAACAGCTGTACTTACTCCACAGGAAACAGTTCAATTATTTAAAATATTAAATGCACTTAAGAAAGATGGTAAGTCTGTAATATTTATATCCCATAAACTTAAGGAAGTTATGGAAATCAGTGATAGAATATCTGTTATGAGGCAAGGAAGCTATTTAAATACTTTTCTAAAGAAAGATACTAGTATACCAGAAATAGCAAAAATGATGGTTGGTAGAGATATATTTTTAAGTGCTAAAGCAAAAACTGGAAAGGTTGGAGATGTAGTTATTCAGTTAAAAGATATCTATGTTCCAGGAGATAGAGAATTATCAAAAATTAGAGGGTTAGATTTAGAAATAAGAGAAGGGGAAGTTCTAGGAATTGCTGGAGTTGACGGAAATGGCCAAACAGAACTTATTGATGCCATTACAGGACTTAGAAAAGTTGAGAAAGGTGAAATAAAATTATTAGGGAAAAATGTAACTAATTTATCACCTTTGAAAATTAGACAATCAGGTGTAGCACATATACCAGAGGATAGAAATGTTAGGGGATTAAATAAAGAGTGGAGTATTAAGGACAATTTGATTGCAAATAAATTTTATAAGAGTCCTTTTAGTAAATTTATAAAATTAAATAAAAAAGAAATCGAAAATTATTCTAAGGAATTGATAGATAAATTTGACATTAGACCGAAAGATGGAGAAATACTTACAACTAATTTATCTGGAGGAAATGCACAAAAAGTAATAGTTGCCCGAGAAGTTGATATGGGTGCAAAACTTTTAATAGCAGCACAACCAACAAGAGGAGTAGACATTGGATCTATTGAAGAGATTAGAAAATACTTAGAGGAAGCTAAAAAGAAGAATACAGCTATACTTTTAGTATCTGCAGATCTTGAGGAAATACTTTCTCTTTCAGATAGGATAGCTGTTATGTATGAAGGTAAGATAACAGGAGTGCTTTCTTCAGAAGAGGCTACAGAGGAGAATTTAGGTATCCTTATGATAGGAGGTAAATTAAATGGGTAAAAAATATTATATAAGCTTACTTCTTTCATTACTAACTGCCTTTGCTATAGGAGCGATAATTATAATTTCAATGGGATTTAATCCTATTGAAGGATATATGCAACTATTTAAAGGTGCTTTTGTAGGTAACTTTAACTTAGGAGGCACACTTCAAATTTTTGTTCCACTAATGTTAGCAGCATTAGCTTTCGCAGTCTCTTCAAAGGTTGGAATATTTAATATAGGAGTTGAAGGAGAATTATATTTAGGTGCAATAGCAGCTGCATGGATAGGTGCATCACTTGTAGGTCTTCCAAAGATTATACATATACCTTTAACACTTGGTTTTTCTGCTATTGTAGGAGCGCTATGGGCCTTTATACCAGGATATCTAAAATCATATTTTAATGTAAATGAAATAACAGCAACTATATTACTAAATTACGTTGCTATTTATATCACTAATTATTTAGTAAATGGAAGTTTATCTGCTCAAGGTGTTGTTGCTAAAACAAAAGACATAGCAGGTAGTGCAAAGTTATCAACAATTTTAAAACCGAGTAAAGCAAATACTGGACTATTTATCGCAATTGGAGTTTTACTATTTGTATATTGGCTAATGTTTCACACTACAGTGGGATATAAACTTAGAAATGTAGGAATTAATAGAAAATTCTCTGAATACATAGGGATTAAAGAGAAAAAGATAATGGTTATTGGAATGATGATAAGTGGAGCAATTGGAGGACTTGCAGGAGGAATCGAAGTTGCTGGTGTTTATGGATACTTTTTAGGAAACTTTTCTGTAGGAATAGGCTTTGATGGAATGCTTATATCATTAATTGCCAGAAATAATATAAAACTTGTACCATTTATAGCTTTCTTTGTTGCTAGTCTTAAAGCTGGAGCTTTGGGTATGGAAAGATTTACGGGAATACCTAAGTCTTTAATAGATATAATTATTTCAGTATTTATAATATTAGTGGCAATGGAAGGATTATATAGCGGAATTAAATTAAAAAAGAAAAAAGCAAAGATTGAAGATTCTAAAGAAAGTTCAGTTAATGCATAGTGGCAAAGGAGTGAATAAATTTGGAAATGTTATCATCTATATTTGATTTAAGTTTGATTGCTTCTACTATTAGAGCATCTACACCAATATTATACGCTGCTTTAGCTGTTATAATAACTCAACAGGCAGATATATTAAATGTTGGTACTGAAGGAATTATGCTAATGGGAGCTTTCGTAGCAGTATCAGTAAGTTTTTTAACTGGAAGCTGGATTTTAGCTGTAATAGCAGCTATGGTTTCTGGAGTTTTAATGGCACTTATAGTAGGAGTCGCTCACATAAAATTTAAAGGAGAAATTATGGTTGTTGGTATATCTCTTAATATGTTTGCACTAGCAGTGACAAGATTTTTATTAAGAGAGATATTTGGAGTTGCTGGAAGTTTTTACTCTGATAAAATAGTACCAATACCGAGAGTACATATACCTTTTTTAGATAATATTCCTGTGTTAAACACATTGTTTAACAACTACTCTTTATTTGAACTTTTAGGACCAGTTTTTGTATTTGCCATATGGTATTTATTATTCAGAACTACTTGGGGACTTAGAATTAGAAGTGTTGGTTTGAATCCTAAGGCAGCAGAAACAGCAGGAATAGATATTTATAAATCAAAATTTCAAGTAATTATAATATCTGGAATATTGGGAGGAATAGCTGGAGCACACTTGTCTTTAGGATATTCAAGGATGTTCGTTGAAAATATGACTAATGGAAGAGGATTTATGGGTGTTGCGGCAATGTATTTTGGAGGAGTAAATCCTATATTTGCTTATATAGGGACGCTAATCTTTGGATTTGCAGACTCTATAGGTGCAAGATTACAATCTCATGGATTTCCTTCAGATATTATACTGATGACTCCATATATTACGACTGTAGCTATACTTTCAATTTCAATGATTAGAAAATATCTAGTGGAAAAGAAAGCAAAAAGCTCTCTTATTACTATGGATAATAAATAATAATTTATATAAAGTATAGGATGTGATAAATAATGAATAATAAGTTAAAAGAAACTCTTATTAATAATAAAGAGCAGTATATAAAACATCTTATGGATTTAATCTCTATAGATACTCAAGTAATAGGTCATGGTATAGATGGAGGAAGAGAAAAAGAAGGACAGTTATATATTAAAAAACTTTTAGAGGAACTTGGTGGACAAGTTGTAGTTGAGGAAATGGAAGAAGAAACTATTATTCAAGCTCTTGAAAGTTATAATGAGGGAAATCTTAATCATAACTACGAAGATAGATTTAATTTAATAGGAGATTTTAAAGGAAAAGAGGATAGAATCCTTCTATTTAATGGTCATGTAGATACAATGCCGCCAGGAGATATAAGCAAGTGGAGAATTAATCCTTGGAAGCCGGAAATAATTGATGGAAGACTTTATGGATTAGGTGCTGCTGATATGAAAAGTGGACTTATGGCATCTATAATGGCAGTTAAATTATTAAAAGATGCAGGAATAGAACTCCCTGTTAATGTAAAGATTCTTTCAGTAGTAGATGAAGAAGGTGGAGGAAATGGAACTATTCATGCTGTTACGAAAGGTGTAAAAGCTGATGGGGCAGTAATTTGTGAACCTTCAGATAAGAAAATAATAAATGCTCATATGGGATTTATATTCTTTGAAGTGGAGGTTAGTGGAATAGCTCTACATAGTGGTAAAAAATGGCAAGGGGTTAATGCAATTGAAAAAGCAATTAAACTTATAAGTGCACTAAATGAATTAGAGCATCAATGGCTGATGAGATATAAGCATAAAGTACTTCCTGCTCCAACAATAAATGTAGGAGTGATTAATGGAGGTACAGCAGGATCTACAGTACCTGATAATTGTAAGTTTAAAATGTGTATTCATTATTTACCAGAAGTAATGAGTTATGAAATGGTTAAAAATGATGTTATAAATACCTTGAATTTATGTGCTAATGGGGATAGCTATCTTAAAGATAATCCACCGATATATAATATATATCAAGCTGGAGGAGCTTTTGAGATGGATGAAAATCATAGCTTTGTATCTAAAGTTAAGGAAGCATATAGTGAAGCTACTGATACTGCATCAATAGTAGATGGAAGTTGTGCAGGTAATGATGCTAGGCTTTTAAAGAATATAGCCAATATACCTACAGTTATATTAGGACCAGGAGCACTAGAGCAATGTCATACTATTAATGAATATGTAAAAGTAGAAGAGTATTTAAATCATATTCTTATATACGCTAATTTAATATTAAATTTTGATAGATAATTTTTAAGGAGGACTTTAAAGATGAGTAAAATATTAATTGCTGGGGAATCATGGATGAGCCATACTATACATGTAAAGGGATTTGACAGCTTTACAACTTCAGTTTATGAAGAAGGTGTTGAGTATATAAAAAAAGCGTTAGAAGAAGGTGGATATGAAGTAGACTTTCTACCAAATCATTTAGCAGCGGATAAATTTCCAACAACTTTAGAAGAGTTGAATCAATATGAAGCTGTTATATTATCTGATATAGGATCAAATACTTTATTATTGCCTAAATCAGTATTTACACAAGGAAAGAAATTACCAAACAGATTAGAACTTGTAAAGGAATATGTTGAAAAAGGTGGATCTTTCTTAATGGTAGGAGGATACATGTCTTTCACTGGAATAGATGCAAAAACTAGATATGGTGAAACTGCTGTAAAGGACATACTACCAATAAGAATGTTAGATACAGACGATAGAGTAGAGGCACCTCAAGGATTCTATCCACAAGTTGTTAAAGAACATGAAATATTAAATGGAATACCAAAAGAATGGCCACATTTCTTAGGATATAATAAAACAATAGCACTAGAAGACAGAGGAGAACACCTAGTAACAATAGATGGAGATCCATTCATATCTGTTATGGAATATGGAAAAGGTAGAACAGCTATTTTTACTTCTGATTGCGCTCCACACTGGGGACCAGTAGAATTCCTAAATTGGGAATATTACAATAAACTTTGGATAAATATTTTAAATTGGATGACAAGAAAATAAGACTTAGTTAAAGACAATTAGTTCCTAATATTACACTAAATTATTGAAGGTGGTGTCTAGGTAGTTTTCTATCTAGATGCCCATACAATAAAATCTCATTAATAAAATATTTGATATTTGGCTATGTTTCAAATCATTGAAAATTTGGATTACTCTATGCTAGCTGTTGTAATTAATTGAGAATTAAAATGAAGGGTTAAAGGGATTAATAACTTTATATTATCTATTAATTCTTAATCTTATAAACTAATCATAGTTGTATTTTAAAATCAATAATATTTTAAATCATCACCAATTATTTAAGTTAAGAGTAATTCTTCTATATGGTTTATAGAAGATTTTTTCTTCCTTAAAAGATACATTGAATTTAAATTTATTTAGAGTTTATAAGTAAAAACAATTACAACTTTTATATAACCCATAATCAGCAGACAGGGCTGAGTTAATTGAATAAGATATATATTATCAATTGAAAAATGGTGGTCTTGTCGCGATTTCGCTTTTTACCTCTAAAAAATTTTAGATTAAAAGAGGGGATTATTAATGATTTTTAATATAAATAAAGAAAAAATAGAGGAAAGAATAATAAGACATAGAAGATATTTACATACAATACCTGAAGTAGGATTAGTACTGCCTAAGACTATAGAATACTTGAAAAATCAGCTAAGGGAATTAAATATAGAATTTGAAGAACTCAAAGAAGTTTCAGGAATTGTTGCGACTATAGGTGGAAAAAAAGAAGGAAAAGTAATAGGGATAAGAGCAGATATGGATGCTCTTCCCATTTTAGAAGAAACTAATTTAGAATTTGCTTCAACAAACGGCTCAATGCATGCTTGCGGTCATGATGGACATATGTCGATTTTACTGGCAATAGGAGAGGTTCTAAAAGAAAATGAGAAAGAATTAAAGGGTACAGTAAAACTAATTTTCCAACCTGGAGAGGAAGGGCATGGTGGAGCAGAAAAAATGCTTCAGGAAGGCATAATTGAAAAACATAATATCCAATATATAGTTTCTCATCATATAGGCTCAATTTTTGAAGAGGTTGATAATGGGCAATTAGCAGTAGGGTATGGAGTGATTATGTCTTGTTTAGATAAATTTTCTTTAGTTATTCATGGAAAAGGCGGGCATGGAGGAGTGCCTCATAAATCTATAGATCCTATCACTATGACAGCTCAAATAATTCAAAGTATTCAATGTATTGTAAGTAGGGAAATTGATACTAATGAGAATAGAGTAATATCTATAGGTAGAATTCAAGCAGGATCAGCACATAACATAATACCTGATAAGGTAGAGCTAGAAGGGACAGTTAGAACTACTAGTGAAGAAGTTCGTAACTATATCAGTAGAAGAATAGGAGAAATAGCTAAAGGCGTTACTTTAGCTATGAATGGAAGCTGTGATTATACCTATCATTTTGGATATCCTATGGTGAAAAATAATGAGGACTTAGTAAATAGACTAATTGAATCAAGCAAAAAAATTATTTATGATGAAGAATTAGTAATGCTCAAAAAGCCAACAATGATAGGAGAGGATATTTCTTATTTCTTAAATAGAATTCCAGGAGTATATTTCTTCTTGGGAAGCAAAAAAGCAGTAGAAGGTGAGTTTTATCCTCATCATCATTGTAAATTTGATATAGACGAAAAAGAGTTATATAAAGGTGTGCTAATTACTGTACAAATGATATTAGATATGATGGGGTGATTTTATGAAGGTGACTATAAAAGATGTAGCAAAGAAAGCTAATGTTTCAATTACTACAGTTTCAAGGGTAATAAACAAAATAGAAGGATATACTAATGAAGAAACAAAAAAGAGAATACTAAAGGTTATAGAAGAGTTAGATTATAAACCTAATGCACTAGCAAGAAGTTTAGTTACTAAAAGAACAAAGACTATAGGGTTAATACTTCCTGATATATCAAATCCATTTTTCCCAAGTATAGCTAAGAGCGTAGAAGATTTAGTAAATGAATTAGGATATAACCTTATATTATGTAATAGTTATGATGATACGGAAAAGGAAGCTAATTATATAAATGTATTAAAAGAAAAATGTGTAGATGGAATTTTGCTTAGTTCCAAGCAAACTAAAGACAAGTATGACATTTATAAAAATGATATACCTATGGTTTTTATGGATAGAAAACCTGAGTTAGAGGTAAAATATGGGGTTTTTGTAGATAACTATAAGGGAGCTTATAATGCTACAAAGCACCTAATTGATTTAGGACATAAATCTATAGCTTGTATAACAGGTCCTAAAAACATTAATACTACTATTGAAAGATTAAGAGGATATAAAGATGCATTGATAGACAATCATATAGAATATGATGAGACTATTATTAAATCTAATGATTATGCTATTGAAGGAGGATATGAAGCTGCAAAAGATTTGATTAAGAATCATAATATAACAGCTATATTCACCCAGGATGATTTGATGGCATGTGGAGTTTATAAGGCAGCAAAGGAATTGAGTTATAAAATACCAAATGATATTTCGGTAGTAGGATTTGATGATATAACTTTAGTTGAATTCTTAGACCCTCCACTTACTACCATAAAACAACCAGCAGAAGATATTGGCAGAGTGTCTGTAGAAATATTAATGGATTTAATTGAAAACAATAAAATACAAGAAAAAATTATAAGTCTTGATACAGAGCTGATTGTAAGGGAAAGTACAAAAAGTATTAAATAAGATATTTTATTTAAGTATAGGATTGTCTAAATACTGTCAATAATTTTAGTAATATATTAATAGGATAGTTACTGAAAGAGAGTAAGAAAATGGACAATGACTTTTATGTGAAAAATCAATTTAAAATATGTATAAAAAAATCTTTATTTTGTAAATATCAAATATTAGATTTTTCATCTTCTTTTAGCTTTAAAGATGAATACATAATTTATTGTAATCTCAATTATGAGATATGTTTTGCAATTAAACCTTGTAATAAAGAAGATATCATAAATGATGTTTAAGATAAACCATGCTTAATTGGCATGGTTTATTTTTATAGAGAAATATCTATGGTTTTCTATTATACAGCTTTTATTTTAGCTATGGTAGAATTATTATAGTATTGAACTAAAAAGATAAATTAATAAATGATATCTTTAGAAGTTGACTAAATTCAAATAAAAACATATAATGAATGGGAGTTCATTAAAGATGAATTATGATTCATAAAGGAGAAGTTATGCCAAAAATTATTAAAAACTTAGATGAAAAAATCAAAAAAAACGCTCTAAAACTATTTTCAGAACATGGTTATGATGAAGTTGATGTTAAATTAATTGCAAAGGAGTGTGGTATGGCAGTAGGCACGTTTTATAATTATTATAAAAGTAAAAAAGAACTTTTTATGGATATACTTGAAAACTCATGGGAATATACTTTTCAGGAATTAAGTAAAGCAAGTGAATTAGATATTCCTGCAAAAGAAAAAATTAAAAAAGAAATTGAAATACTATATACAGGAATTGAAGAAAGACGAGGATTAGGGTATTATGTGCATCAGCGATATACTTTTAATCAAGAAAAAACCGAAGATCTTGGGGATTTTAATCAAAGGATAATATCAAGATTAAAATTAATGTTTAAACCTTTTAAAAAGGCAGAATCAATAAGAGATATAGATGATGCAGATGAAAGGTTAGCACAAACATTAATTCTTCAAATCACAATGAATTTATCTGTAAGAAAAGATAAAAAAGAAGAAAATCTTAAATTTATTGAAGAGTTAATTTTAGGATTGTTAGTTACAGAGTAATACTTTTGGGGGGAACGATAAATGAAAAATAAAATAGATGCTAGGGCAGAACGGGCAAGGCTTATGGGTGAGGGAGAAATGAAGTCTGTTCTACTTAAGCTTTCTATACCTGCAATCATTGCTATGCTTATAAATGCTATATATAATATGGCAGACACATTTTTCGTAGGAATGCTAAATGATACTGCGGCTATAGGTGCTATATCAGTAGCTTTTCCAGTATTTATGATAGTTGGTGCTGTAGGCCAAGCAATAGGAGTAGGTTCCTCATCTTATATCTCACGGTGCTTAGGAGAAAATAAAAAGGATAGAGCTGATAAAACTGCAACAGTAGCATTCTTTACTGCTATTGCTGCAGGATTAACAGTAATGGTTTTACTCTACATATTTGTAAAGCCAGTTTTAAGACTAGTGGGAGCTTCCGAGACAATAATGCCTTATGCTATAAGTTATACTAAAATATTAGCTACCGGTGCAATATTTACTATTACAAATATGACTTTAAACAACATTATAAGAGCAGAAGGTAATTCCAAGTACTCTATGTTTGCAATAATACTTGGAGCAGTTTTAAATATAATATTAGATCCAATATTTATTTTAACATTTAAAATGGGTGTAGTAGGTGCCGCTGTAGCAACAGTTATAGGCCAAGGTGTATCTACAATATTTTTAATATCATATTTCTATAGAAAAAAAAGTTTTGTAAAAATTAGTAGGAAAGACTTTTCTTTTGATAAAAAAATATATTCTGAAATGCTGGAAATAGGCATTCCAACATTTATAATGCAATTTTTAAATTCCTTTGTAATTGGTCTTATTAATAACACCCCAATGCCTTCTGGTGATGAAGCTGTAGCAGCGGTAGGAATTGTTTTAAGAATAAACTCAATGATTAACTATATTCTCATAGGGTATATTCAAGGATTTCAACCAGTAGCTGGATATAACTATGGTGCTAAAAAATATAAGAGAGTTAAAGATGCAATTAGGATATCTGTAATATGGTCTACTATATTTTGTATAATAACTACAGTGATAATGTGGGCATTTGCGACTCCTATTGTATCAATGTTTAGTGCCGATAAAAATGTAATAACAATAGGGGCTAATACAATTATAGCTTTAGGATTATTAAGACCATTTCTTGGCTATCAAATGATTTATACTGGATTGTTCCAAGCTTTAGGTAAGAGCAAAGAAGCAGCGTTGTTATCAATAGCTCGTCAAGGGCTGTTTTTTATTCCAGCCCTACTACTATTGCCAGGTGCTTTTGAAAGTGGAAATTCATTCTTCTTATCTTTAACTCGTATATTACCATATAAAATAGAATTAGGTCTTTATGCAATAGGATTCAGTCAATCTTTAGCAGATGGATTAACAGTATTAGTTACTTTATTATTAGGTGATAGAGTAAAAAAAGAATTTAAAGTTGTTAAGAGTAAACCTATAGAAGACAAAAGTGACTTACATCTTCAACTAGCAGTAGAAAAAGATGAAAAAGAAACTAATATATAACAATAAAGGTGCTAGGAATAACCTAGTGCTTTTTTGATTTAAATTAATAATATAGCTTGCATGATATAATAATCTTATATAAAGTAGGATAATTTCCATAATATAAGGGTGTTTATATGTAATAAAATATAGATATGTGTTAATAGTTATAAATATAAGATATATAAGACAAAAATAAAGGAATGAGGAGTAATGTTAGTTAAATATAACGAGATAATGGAGTGCTTAAAAAAATCTATAGGTGATATTTCTACTATAAATACATATTACACTGAAAATATTCCCATGAAAAAATTAAATAATGCTATTAATTCTTATGGCGAAGGTGTAAAGAAAGAAAATGTATTAGCATTATTAGATATTACAATTTTAGGTACTGGAAAAGAAGGATTTTTGTTTACTACTGAGGGGATTTATTTTAAAGAAAGTTTTAATGAAGCTAGTTATATAAGTTTTAAGGAAATAGATTTTATAAGTATTATAGATAATGACAAGGATTGTAATTCTATTTTGCATATAATGATGAAGAATAAAAAAATTATTACTATAACTTCAACTATTTTAAATAAAACTCCTTTAAAGAAATTTTTACAACAGGTTAAGGATATACTATAGCGTTCCTTAATGAAAATTCAACT
>NZ_DKLM01000145.1:18486-40914 GCF_002455975.1 Clostridium sp. UBA6640 | reverse complement strand
ATATTTTAAGTTTTTATATTGGATACCTATGATTCTTCCTCTATTCCTCCACTTATAGGTTTAATATCAGAATGTAAAAAGGATGACTTCATTATTGATTTATTTCCATATTTATCTCTTATACTATCTATTGTCTTCTCTAATGCAATATATTTTTCATCCTCTTTTTTATCAAATAAGGAAAGTTGTATACCAAAGTTTTCACTAACTATCGAGGTGTTCACTGCTAAAAGTCTAATAGGTTCACCATGCCAAAGTTCATCAAAGAGCTTGCAACTTATCTTGTAAAGTTCATTAGTGCTATTAATAGGGTTCATAATTTTTTTCTGCTTCGAGTAATTTATAAATTCACTATTTCTTATAGATATAGAAATAACATCACAATAATTGTTACTTTTTCTTAATCGCATTCCTAAAGTTTCACATAGTGATAATAAAACTCTATGAGCAGTTTCTCTATCTTCTACATCAAAAGGAATAGTAGTGGAGTTTCCCATATTTTTATTTTTATATTTTTTGTTAGCATCAATTACTGAAAAATCAATACCATTAGCATAATTATGAATCATATTACCATAACTCTTAAAGAAATATTTTAATTTTTCTATATCATATTTCGCTAAATCGCCTATAGTGTTTATATTAATTCTCTTTAATTTAGGCAGTGTTGCCTTTCCTACCATAAATAAATTTTCTATAGGTAAATTCCACATCTTACTTTCTATCTCTTCTTTAAAAAGAGTATGAACTCTATCAGGCTTTTTAAAATCTGATGCCATCTTTGCTAAAAGCTTATTAGAAGATATACCTATATTCACCGTAAATCCTAATTTTTCTTTTATTCTATCTTTAATTTGATGTGCTAGTTTTATATAATCCTCTCTAGTATACTTCTTATTAGTAACTTCTAAGAAACATTCATCTATGGAATACTGTTCTAATAATGGGCTATACTCTAAAAGCATTTCTACCATAGCCTTACTGCATTTATTATATAATTCAAAATCTCCATGAACCACTTTTAAATTAGGACATTTTTGGAAAGCAGAATATAAACTTTCCCCAGTTATAATATTATATTTCTTTGCAGGTATAGATTTAGCTAATACTATACCATGTCGTGATTTTTCATCACCACCTATCACTGATGGTATTTTTCTTAAATCTATTTTATCTCCTTTTTGAAGTCTATAAACTGCTGTCCATGATAAATATGCAGAATTAACGTCTATATGAAAAATATACTTATCATAATTCTCCATCTTTACTACCTCTCTCAATATTCATATAATTCCAATTATACAAGAACATATGTTCTATGTCAAAGTTATATTTCACCCCTAGATCTATAACATAATTATAATTATAAATTTAAATTTATAACTACTTTCTATATAGCTCCCTGAGGTGCAGTAGAATATATCACAGTATCTGCAGTATTGTGCATAGTGAACTGTGAATTGAATTAAATAAGTCTCTCAATATAAAAGGAGTTAGAAAAATTCTAACTCCTTTTATATTGAACTTACTTAATTAAAAAATTCCATTAAATACTAGTGCTGCTACAATTCCTCCTAGTATTGGTGCTACAACTGGTATCCAAGCATATCCCCAATCTGAATCTCCTTTACCCTTAATTGGTAAAATTGCGTGAGCTATTCTTGGTCCTAAATCTCTTGCAGGATTTATAGCATAACCAGTAGTTCCGCCTAAAGTTAATCCTATTACCCAAATTATTAGTCCTACTACTATTGGTGATATTCCATCTACCATATTTGTATTTGCAATTCCCAATATAGCAAATACAAGGACGAAAGTTCCTATAAATTCACAAATAAAATTATTTACTGTATCTCTTATCGCTGGAGCAGTACAAAATATTCCTCTTTTAGTATCTTTATCATCAGTGATATCAAAATGACTCTTATAATAAACATAAACTAAACATGCTCCAAGAAAAGCTCCTATCATTTGACATAAAATAAACAATGGAACATCTGCCCAAGGGAATTTTCCTATCGCAGCTAATCCTAAAGTTACTGCTGGATTAAAATGTGCTCCTGATATAGGTCCAAATATATATACTGGAATTGCTACTGCTAAAGCCCAGCCAGTAGCGATAACCATCCATCCTGAATTGTTAGCTTTAGATTTATCTAAACATACATTGGCAACTACTCCGTCTCCCAGAAGAATTAAAAGCATTGTTCCTAATAACTCTGCTAAATATATTGACATATTACTTCCTCCTCAAATAAATTAAATGTCTTGCCTATCTTACTAATGTTCTATTAACTGCTTCATGCCAGCCTTCTAAGAGTTCCTCTCGTTTTTTCTCTTCCATGTTAGGTTCAAATTGCTTTGAAATAGCCCAATTTTCACAAATCTCCTCTTTATCTTTCCAGTATCCAACCGCTAGCCCAGCTAAATAAGCTGCACCTAAAGCAGTGGTCTCTATTACTTCAGGTCTCTCAACTTGAACGCCTAATATATCAGATTGGAATTGCATCAAGAAATTGTTTGCACAAGCTCCTCCATCTACTTTTAAGGCCTTTAATGTTATTCCTGAATCCTCTTCCATAGCTTTTAATACATCATAAGTTTGATAAGCTAGTGATTCTAAAGTAGCTCTTATTATATGCTCTTTTTTTGTTCCTCTAGTAAGTCCAACAATAGTTCCTCTAGCATATTGATCCCAATAAGGAGCTCCAAGACCTACAAATGCTGGTACCATATAAACTCCATTGGTATCCTCTACTGCTGTAGCATACTCTTCAGAATCTTCCGCTTTTTTTATCATTCTTAGCTCATCTCTTAGCCATTGAATAGCTGCTCCTGCTATAAATATACTTCCTTCTAAAGCATATTCTACCTTACCATCTACTCCCCAAGCTATAGTAGTTAAAAGTCCTTTTTTAGAATTAACAGCCTTTTCTCCTGTATTCATAAGCATAAAACAACCTGTTCCGTAGGTATTCTTTGCAGTTCCTGGTTGGTGGCAACACTGGCCAAATAAGGCAGCTTGCTGATCTCCAGCAACTCCTGCTATAGGGGTTTTAGCTCCTAATAGTGAATGATCAGTATAACCATAAACATAGCTAGAAGGCTTAACTTCTGGCAGCATTGATTTTGGTATATCTAAGATATCTAAAATTTCTTCATCCCATTTTAGTTCATGAATATTAAATATAAGAGTTCTGGATGCATTAGTGTAATCGGTAACATGAACTTTTCCCTTAGTTAAATTCCATATAAGCCAAGTATCTATAGTACCAAATAAAAGATTGCCATTTTCTGCTTCTTCTCTTGCTCCTTCTACATTATCTAGTATCCATTTAATTTTTGTTCCTGAAAAATAGGCATCTAAAATAAGACCTGTTTTTTCTGTAAACATTTTGTCTAAGCCTTTTTCCCTAAGCTCATCACACATTTCTGCCGTCCTTCTACACTGCCAAACTATAGCATTATAAACAGGTTGTCCAGTATGTTTGTTCCAAACTACTGTAGTTTCCCTTTGATTAGTAATTCCAATAGCAGAAATATCTGTTGCAGTTATTCCTAGTTTTGCCATAGCTTCTGTTGCAACACCCAATTGAGTAGACCAGATTTCTATAGGGTCATGTTCTACCCATCCTCCCTTAGGATAAATTTGAGTAAATTCTTTTTGTGCAACACTTGCTATAGTCCCTTTTTCATCAAAGATAATACATCTTGAGCTTGTTGTTCCTTGATCCAACGCCATAACATATTTTGACATGTTCATTCCTCCCACAGAATACTTTTAATTATCGTATTATAGTATATTAAAAAAGAGCAACTAATTATAACCTGTCTAAAAGTTTTAATTTATTACTCTATTTCTAAACTAAAACTTAAAGTTCATAAAATAATATCTTTATTATAAACTGTAATTACAATATTGTAAAAAGAAAACTAAGATCATAGATCTTAGTTTCCTGCATTATTGTTCATTATTTTATTATTAATTGTTATCAGATTATTAATTATTATTTGATTGTGCATTGTTATTTTCATTAGGCTTATTTTGGTCTTTTTCTTTATCTTTTTCTTTATCTTTGTCTTTATTTTCATCTGGTTTTGAAGGTTTAGCAGTTTCTGCCTTTTTAGTACCCCTTTTAACTATTTGAGGAGCTGACTGATAAGTATCATTATTCATAAGCTCTCTTGCAATTTCTACCCCATTATCATAAGTTACTCTGTAAGCCTTAGCCTTGTATCCTTGTGCACCATATTGAGTAACAACTTCTGTTCCCTCTTCTAAAGTTGGATCCTCCTCAACTTTAGTTTCAAATGGAATAGTTTCATAGGTTTCACTGTAAAACTCATATGTTTTTCCTGTAAGTAAAGCTGAATTAGAATAAATGTTAAAACCAACACTGGAATTACCTGCATATCCCTCAATATACATTGGATATTTTGTGTTATTTGTAAATACATAGTCTAGCCATCCATAAGCTATTGCTGCATCTAGTCCTCTTTCAACATAACCTACAGCAAGATTATGATTAAGTCTCGAATCTGGAAGTATTCCAGCTCTTAACACTGCATTATGAAGAGTTGTAGATACTTGACATACTCCTCCACCATAATCCTTTTCAAACTTATCACCTACGATTACAACACCTTCTAAATATCCTTTGTCAGGGGTTGTATTACCTACTATAGTATTAAAACTAAAACTATCTCCTGGCATTAATAAAGTTCCATTTATAGTGTCCGTACTTATTTCTATATTGGTAGCTCTCTCATAAGTTGACTCTGGATAGCCTGTACTAAAACCTGATATTTTGCTATTTATCTTTTCAAGTTCTGCTTTTGTTATTGTTGGTTTATCCTCTACAAGTTTTGCTTTAACTTTAACTTCAGCTTCTGTTTCTTTTGAAGAAGCTATTGCTTTGGTTATTTCCTCCTGTAGCGATTTAGAATCTAGCTTCATACCTACTTGATCAGGAGTTATATCAAATCCATCTCCAGCCTTAGTTATCTTAGCATTAACTTTATTTTTATTTAGTTCGCTTTCCATAGTCTTAATCTTATTCTCTATTACTTTATTATCATAAGTAAATTTTAGCTGATGATCTTTTTCTGTAGCATTTCTAATCATTTTAAACTTTTCCATTACGCCCTTATCTTTACCCTCTTCAAATACAGATTTTACTGTATCATCTAAGTTAAAGCTTAATTTCATATCAGCATAATTAACTACATAGGATTTATCTCCAGCTGTCATAATTAATTTTTTCTGCTCTACACTTTTCTTGTACTTTTCTTCTATTAATTTTAACGCTTCTTCTTTTGTTTTACCGGAAAGGTCAATTCCTTGAATTTTCATTCCTGGATAAATAACACTTTCATAATTATCAACCGTAGTTTTAACATAGAATACTCCACCAATTGATATCATTAGTAAAGCCGCTATTAAAGAAAGGATAATTACTCTTCTTTTTTTAGCTTTAGCTTTCTTTTTCTTTTTAGAAGTTCTACTTTTTACTACAGTATTATTTTCTAAGTTTGTGTTCATGTTAAAATTCCTTTCATTGAAAAATTTTCCCTAACCCGAAGTAAATAAATAATTGCTTAAATAAATTTAATAATAAATTCACCTATAGTATATCATAAAATGTTTTAGCTTTCACTTTGTAAAAACCCACGTTTTATATGAGTTAAAGCGATTTTAAAAGTTTATTTCATACATTCGATTAATGTTGTTAAATTTTATAAAAGTTTGAAAAGAAATATATCTTCACTATATATAGATATTAATTGATTTCAAAATAAAAAGTGTAACAAATCTATTACGATATAATTACACTTTAAGCATATTTAAAATAACTATTGTTGCATGTTAATCTATTTTGAATCTTCAATTAGCTACTTTATTTTCATAGTTCTTATTAAGACTATCTAATTTTTATTTAGGCACATTAAAATAAATAACAAGGCAAAGATGCGACGACTATTTTGCGTCAGACAAGGAAACAGGTTCCGTTGATAGTAGAGCTATCAATGGGTTCTGCTGACGCAGTATGGCACAAAATAGTCTAGCATACTGACTTGTTTATTTTTTTAATATGCCTTAGTTCCCTTAGCTATAACTTTCTTCACTGGTTTATAAAAATCATCATTTAAAAGAATTTTATCTTTTTTCTCCCCATTTTCATACTCTGTTCTATATACCTTCACCTTGTAACCTATACTCCCAGGATTTTTAATCTTCTCTTTACCTTTTTCTATGGTATTATCATAGACATATTCAGTAGATATAGGATATTTTCCATATATATCTTGAGAAAATTCATAACTTTTACTTTTTAATGATGAGTTTGAATACATATTAAAAATTACATCATTGTCTGTAACAGCACCTTCTATGTATATTGGATAATTTAAAGTGTTTTTAAATTTATAATCTACAGAGCCGTAAGCAACAGTTGCATCCATCCCTAGTTCTGTATAGCCTACAGGCATATTATGATTTAGTCTTTCTGTTGGTATTATGCCTGTTTTTAAAACAGCATTATGAAGAGTAGTTGAAACTTGGCATATTCCTCCACCTAATCCTTGTTCTAACTTATCTCCCATTATAACTGTAGCAGGTAAATATCCTTTATCAGCAGTTGTATCACCTACTATCTTATTAAAACTATATTCATCTCCAGGCATTAATAGAACTCCATTATTAGCATATGTAGCTATAGATATATTTTTAGTTCTAGCAGGAGTTGAAGGCTTATAACTTGTTTTGGCAGAAGCAACTAATTGATTTATGTCCTCTAATCCCTTCTTAGTAATCTTCGGTTCTTTGATTTCAAGAGGAATATTATATTTATATGATTCTCCAATGTGAGAAACAATTTCATCTTCAATTTGACTTTTTACTTTTTTCTTATCTATTTCCTCTTTATTTATCTCAGATGTTATATGAAATTTTTCATTTTTTCTAGTAATAGAAGCATTTTTTGCACTCTTATTTAGAGATTTTTCCATGGTAGATACTATTTCGTCTAAAGGTTTATTGTCATAAGTAAATTTAATAGCAATCTGTTTTTCTTGTGGTTTTTTTATAGTTAAAAATTTGCTACGGGTATTTTGATTCTTACCATAGCTAAAAGCCTCTTCTACTATTCCCTCTATATTGTAATTTACATTTAAACTATCATAGGGAATATTATACTCTTTTCCCTTACATACTAATATCATGGAATTATTTCTCAAGGGCTTGTCATATTTTTCTTTAACAAACTCTAAAGCTTGCTCTTTAGTCATATTTTCTACACTATATTCTTCAATTTTCACTCCCGGGTATATAATATTTTCATATGCATTTACTACACTATAAACGTAGATAAAATAACTTACTATAACTATTATAAAAATTAAAATTGCTGCAATTATTCCATATTTTTTTTTGAAATTTTCTCCTTTACCTTTCATATTCTCCTTCCTCTCTAATATTATTTACTTTTAATATAACATTAGAGTGTGTAGTAATTATTAAAATATACTGATAAAAATTAAAGATTCTTTACACTTCTGTAGCTACATATATTAGACAATTCTATCTCTATTTTCTTCATGTTTATTTCTTTACCTTCGGTGCCTATGAGCTTTTCATACTCAATAATGATTTTAGGAAGCAATATTTTAAACTTACATCCTTTATTATGTTCACTTTCTAACTTTATTTCTCCATTATGCATTTCTACTAATTTTCTATCTAAATTCATAGAAATAGCTGTTGAACTTTATCCAACAGCTTAAAGTTATATAGTTAATGTTAGAACTTTATCTAATTTATTACGACATACCACTTTCTATTGCTTTTCTTGGGCAAGCTTTTATGCAATCACCACATCTTATGCATTCTCCAGTATTAGGCTTTTTATATACTTCTATATTAAGTTTACAGGATTTTGTGCATACTCCGCATTTAGTACACTTGTCCTCTTTTATTTTAAGCTTATAAAAGCTTATAGGATTCATAAGAGAATAAAATGCTCCTAATGGACAAATATATCTACAAAAAGGTCTAAATATTATTATCGAAGCTAAAATTACAATTATTAATATTGCCATCTTCCATGCAAATAAAAATCCTACGGCACTTTTTAAGCTTTCATTTGTTAAAACTAATGGAATTCCTCCCATTAATGTGCCTGATGGACAAATATATTTACAAAAGAAGGGATCACTTATTCCCAATTCATCTTGAAATAAAAATGGTAACAATATAACAAAAACAATTAAAATTACATATTTAAAATATTTTAAAATATTATTAATCTTTTTAGGAACTTTGTATTTTAAAAAAGGTATTTTGTTAAGTAAATCCTGTACTAATCCAAAAGGACAGAGCCATCCGCAAATAAATCTCCCTAACAGAACACCAAAAGCACTTATAATCCCTAAAATATATAGTGAAAAATCATATCTTATACTTCCTATAACTGCCTGCATGGAGCCTATAGGACAAGCACCTAATGCACCTGGACAAGAATAACAATTTAGTCCTGGAACACAAACACTCTTACTACTTCCCTTATATATATTTCCCTCTAAAAACCCTTTAAAATATCCATTGGTAGCAATAGTAAAAAGAAACTGTACAGGATGTCTTAACTTATTGCCTTTACCCAATTCCTATACACTCCAAGCAAATATTAATAGCCTTTTTAAGTACGGTTCTATGCTCCCCCCTAATTGAACCTACCACTATAAGACATATACTACCAATTAATATTCCGTATTTTAAAATTTTATCTTTCAAAATTTCCTCTCCCTTTAAATATTAACTAATAATATATATGTAATAAATTTAAAATTAATGTGTATAGCTTTATACAATTGAAAATTGACGATTTACAATGGAGAATTATTGATACTTCTCTCTTATAAGAGAAGTTCTAAATTTATTTCTTTTTTAAGTGACGCAGTCAATTTTATTTAAAAATCTATTTAAAGCAATTAATTTGTAAGAATTAAATTCTACCACAATTGTCAATTTTTCATTTTCGATTCTCAATTGATTAAGTTCCCCAGATGTGGGAGAACTGGTGAACACTGTTCACATCTATAATAAAATTTTTACAATGAANNTCTTCATTATTAATCCTTAATCTCTCAAGATAGGCTTATCTTAAACTTGTCCTACTTAAACTACGTTCTTATTTTCATTACATATTACTAACTCTTGTTTAAATAAGTTATCTTTAATTTCTGTATTTAGCAAAATATTAGGATAATCTTCTACAGTATCCTTAACTATATTAAGTCCAATTCCTCTATTTTTACCCTTAGTTGAAAATCCTTCATCATACAATTTGCTAACAGACTGAATTTGTTCTGAAAAAGAATTAGTTATAATAAATATAATGAAATCATCTGTTTTTATTATTGCTATATTAAAATTTTTACTTTCAGTAAAGTATGCTGCTTCAATAGCATTATCCAACAGTATACCTAACACCCTACATATATCTATTATATCCACAGAAATATTATCTATAATTTCATTAATTTCTATATGTACATTTAAATTTAAATCTAATGCAGTAATAATTTTTGAAGACAAAAGTCCTTTTATCCCTGAGATTTTAATGTTTTTAAGATTAAATAACTTATTATAGTTTACCTTTAAGCTTTTACATAATATTTCTTTTCTAAAATATGTCTCTAATCCATCTATATCTTTGTCCTCTATATATCCGTTAATAGTAGATAAAATATTTATATAATCATGCCTAAAACGTCTGCTCTCATCAATCATATTTTCCATTATATTTGAATATTCCATAAGATTTTCAAGATTTTTAGAATTTTGCTCATAAATTATTTGTTTTTTAATATTTTTCTTATTATAATAAATTTTTATAAATCCTAACATAAAATAAATTAATGTTAAAATTATGTTTATTTTAATGATGTTCTTACCAGTGTCTACAAAATAATATTGGTGAATTTTTTTATTTATATGGATTGAAAGCAATGCTAAACCTATATATATCAATATAATAATATTATTAATAAAAGATATTATTTCTGCTGTTTTAACGTTTCTTCTAACAGAAATTGAATAAATACCATTAGTAACAACACAAACGAAGAATAGGATCATTAGATAGGCTGTCATTATCATTAACTTATTTTCTTTAAATAATAAATAGTCTATATTAAATAGTATGAACACTAAAGTAATCTCACTCATTGCTGAAATGAATAAAGTACTTGTTAAAACAGTCGAATCACAGGTCATTTTATTTACATAAAATAAAAGAGTAAAGATAAAAATTACTGAAAAAGGTAATGTCAAAACATCTTGAGAATATAATCTGAAAATATTTATAAATATGTTTATTAGTGTGAAAAACACTACTTTTCTATTAGTGAATTTGTTACTTTTTAAGTTGCAGATGATAATAAAAAGGCTTGTTAATAAAATTAAAGATGTAATAATGTCATTGCTTATATGCACCATCTTTGCATCAATCCCCTTAGCCGCCTTATAGACACATAACATTCTTCATCATTTTTCATGTGTATAATTAATCTTTTTTTATCAATTTCTTTTATATTCTTTATATTTACTAAATAACTTCTATGGCTATGATAAAAATCATTATTTAGTCTATCTTTTAATTCTTTTATACTGCCGTAAAACTCTATTTGTCTTCTAAAAGTGTGAATTCTAATTTTATGTGTAGCAGAAATAGTTTCAAAAAATAAAATATTTTCAAAACTAATATTAATCTTATGATAGCCAGTTTCAATCATTATGAAATCATTTTTATTTTCGTCGTCATTTTCTATTTTATTATTATATTTATTATAAGCTATTAATAAATTATCTCTTACTTTATTATTTAATGACAATATATCATCCTTAGGAATAAATCCCATAGCTTCTACTTTATACTCGAAAGTCATATATGAAAGCTCTGCATGAACTGTTATGAAAATAATATATCCATCTGGATCATATTTCCTAATATTTTTTGCCAACATAAGTCCATCAATATCAGAATTTAAATCTATATCAAGAAAATATATCCCTACATTATTCTTATTTTCCTGTAAATAATTTAAAACATTTTTAGGATTATCAGTACATAATGCAATATTTAAATTCAATGAATTACTAACTATACTATTTTCAACAGTATCTTTAATCTGCTTTCTCTGTCTTGAATTGTCTTCACATATTATGACGTTAAGCATATTACCCCACCTTACGTAAAAAACAGTTATATTTACATAATAATATTAAATAAATCATAATTATGTAAAACTATATATTTTTACAAAAATATATAAAAATATACATAAGTATATTATATTGTATGTTTATTTTTGTCAACGTCTATTTAAGTAAGAAATTTTTATATGCATCATAACCGTCGCTTTTTTAAGCATAAATGAACATATGAAATATAACTCTTTATGCTATAATTTGTAATAATAAGTATTTTATTTGAAAAATAACTATTATTATGGTTTATTAATAAAACTAATTTGGAGTGTTATAAAAATGAATTGGAAGCATGTTGAAATCAATTACTCTAAAGCTAAAAAATTTAAAGAACAGGATGATTAAAATGAATATATTTAAAAAAACAAATAACTTTTTTGATAAATTAAATGTAAAATTATTTATTGTTATTATGACAATAATTACATATATTTTAAATATTCTTCTTGCCGGTATAATTTTAAAAATTACAACTGTAAGCCTCGGAGCTTCTTATGGTGATGTGAAAATATCATTACTAGGTTTACTATTTCCACTTATTATATCACCTTGGGTAGAAACTGTATTATTTCAAGGACTTATCTTTTATATATTTAGTACTACAAAAAATTTAAATCAGCCAGTAATTAAAGTTCTTGTATCAGCTCTATTTTTTGGATCATTTCATTCAGTATACAATCTATACTATGCAATCAGCGCATTTGCTGCAGGAATTATATTTGCTTATTCATATTTATTGTATGAGAAAAAGAATAGCAGTCCTATTAAAGTAACGGCATTAATTCATGCTGGGAATAATGCTATTGCAATATTTTTACCTATAATAATTACAAAATTATAAATAATAAAGGATCTTAAAGGAGAGTGTTTTATGTCTATTGAAAAAGATTTAAAATCTTTCACTAAAAAAAATTAGTTTGTGCAATAGCATTTTGGGTTTTATTAATAGTATCTATAGTATTATTTATACTTAGTATTATATTTAAGAACTACTCAGCTACCTTAAAAATACTACCACTTATTCTTTATAACATATATTTTATATGTATTACTAAATCATATCCAAAACATTTCAAATAATTAAGTCTACAATTTAAAATAAATATATAGGCTTAAAATGATATAAAATATTATATTTATGCATTGTCTGTACTTACATCTGCAATTCATATATTTTATAAAATATTTATTAATAACTAAAAATAAGGAGGTACTATGTATTTAATAAGAATACTTTTTATTTCTATATATCTTATATCAGGTATATTTCATGGAATTTCTGGTTATTTCATAAGTATATTGTCTTTAATGTATATCAAAAAAGATTATTGTTTATTATAGGATTATATATGTTATATATAGGATTTACTTGGTTATTAACTAATGATAATTTTTTAGGTATGGATGACTCCATACATTCACTGGACATAACAATATCATGTTTAACAATATTATCCCTAGCTAACATAGTTAAAAAATCAAAATAAATAAATTAACTCCTAACCGTTGCTTTTTTAAGCATAAACGAAGATATGAAATATAGCTTTTCATGTTATAATTTGTAATAACAAGTACTTTATTTGTTTAAATATATCTTATTAAATCAAAATAGATCAATTTTATTATTTATATAGCTTGAAATGGAGTAGTTGAGATGAAGTATCTATTGAAAACTCATAACTATTAAAAAAATCTTTCTACTTTTAAATTTATTATAGCAATATTAATTTTAAAAAGCGCAAGTGTATTATTTTTTAGTTAATATCTTTTCTCTAAGCAGAACATTTTCTCTTATAATGTTTTCTGCCGAGATTAGTTTTTTTAAATTATTTAATATTATATTTATCAAAATAAAGATGAGGATTAATTTATAAAATTAATTCCCATCTTTATTTTCATGTTTTTATTATTTTAAGCTTTCAATTGCTTTGTTCAATATTTCTTTATAGTCCTCTTTACTTCTTGATCCTGTTATGACTTCCCCAACAATTTTACCTTCGCTGTCCACAAAGAAAGATGTAGGGTATCCTGCTATTGAACTTATAACTTCTTTTTTAAATTTATCATCTGGAATTAAATTTACAAATTTAACGCCTTTTGTTTCTATTATTTTTTTAGCTGCAATTTCATTATNNTTCATTATCTTCATCTGGAGTATCTCCTATTATTCCAATTACACTTCCGCCATTTTCTTTAACTTCTTCAAATAATTCCTGAAGATCTGGCATTTCATTTATACATGGTCCACAAAATGTGGCCCAAATATTTACCATCGTAATTTTATTATCTTTAAATACCTCTTTACTAGCAATTTCTTTACCATCTAAATCTTTAAGGTTAAATTCTATCTTATTTAAAGCAGTAATAGCTTCTTGAGGGGTTATAGGTTTAAAGGTTGTAATGGACTCTTTAATATTTTTAATATCATCGTAAAGTTCTTTATAAGCTTTTTTTCCTTCTTCAGATAACTCACCATCATTAAAATCATCATAACAAATATAAAAAACTAATCCGTCATGATCTGATATTTTGTCATTATTCTTTTTACCGCTTTCCTCCGCAAGCTTTTCTTCTGTTGGTATTTTATCTTCTCTATAAACTATTACGTCAAATAAAGGTGCTGCTTTACTAAATATTTCTGTTATTTTCTTGCTTTTTTCTTTAGGGTCTTTTTCTGTTTCGCTGACAGTTTCATACTGTTTTATAAGTTCATTAGATAAAAAACTATATCTTAATCCCCCATATATAGGTTCATCAGGATTATCTGGATCTCCTAAACCTCCTAGTAAAATATTATCATCATAATTTTTCCATACATCTGCCATTTTAAATTCTATACCCATGTCATTATATTTTTTCCATCCTTGTTTTTTCTTCTCCTCATCATTCTTTCCTTCTGATTGTGTTGTTTCTGGTTTTCCTGTATTCTCTTTTTCCTTATCTTTTGATTTTCCACAGCCTAATAAAGAAAATGTAACTATTGTAGCCATAGCCAATGCAAGAATTTTTTTCTTCACTCTAATCTCTCCTTATTCTCTTTCTTATATAACAATATTCATTAAATATGATTTCATGACTTTTATTTATTGGAAATTCAAGAGTTCTTAAACATACAATTACAACTGTATATTAATGCATAAAATCACTTTAATATACATGATGCAAAAGCATTCCATAAAAACAAAGCCCAAGTAAACCTTATTATCAGTGGCTTAGCCAATTTTTTTCAGAATTTAACAAAATACTTTTTGTGAATATTTTTAAATAAATATTGCATAATTATAAGTTTTTCTGTATAATGATTTTTAATTTATAAAAATAAGGGAGTTGATTATTATGAAGGATAAAGTTGTACTAGCATATTCTGGAGGATTAGATACCTCTATAATAATTACATGGCTTAAAGAAAATTATGATTTAGATGTTATAGCAGCCTGTATAAATGTTGGCCAAAACGATAGCATGGAAGCAATTAAAGAAAAAGCAATCAAAAGTGGCGCTCAAAAAATATATGTGGAGAATGTAACTAATGAGTTTGTAGAAGACTATATATTTAAGGCGCTAAAGGCAGGCGCTATTTATGAAGAGGATTATTTATTAGGTACTGCACTTGCTAGACCTTTAATATCGAAAAAATTAGTAGAAATAGCACATAAAGAAAATGCTAAATATATTTGTCATGGATGTACAGGTAAAGGAAATGATCAAGTAAGATTTGAAACTGGCATAGCAGCCTTTGATCCAACAATACAAGTTATTGCACCTTGGAGAATATGGGATATCACTTCAAGAGAGGATGCTATAGATTATGCAAATTCTAGAGGAATAGAGCTAACCGTTACTAAAGATAAAATTTATTCAGAAGATCAAAATATATGGCATATAAGTCATGAAGGTGGCCATATAGAAGATATTAAAAATGAACATAAATCTGATATATATACCATGTGTGTTTCACCAGAAAACGCTAAAGATAATCCAGATTATGTAGATATATATTTTGAAAAAGGTATTCCTACAAAAATAAACAACGAAACATTATCTCCTGTTGGAATAGTTTCGACATTGAATAAATTAGGTGGAGAAAATGGTATTGGTATAAAGGATATATTAGAAAATAGACTTGTAGGTATGAAATCAAGAGGTATATATGAAACACCAGGTGGAACTATACTTTATGAAGCTCATAAGGCTCTTGAGAAAGCAACATTAGATAAAAATACAATGCATTTTAAATATATAGTATCTCAGAAATATGGTGAACTTGTATATAATGGTCTATGGTTTGATACATTAAAAGAATCTTTAGATAGTTTTGTTGATAAAACTCAAGAAACTGTTACCGGCAGCGTTAAATTAAAGCTTTATAAAGGAAATATGATATTAGCAGGAATACAATCTGAAAACGCACTTTATGATGAAAAAGTATCTTCTTTTGGTGCTAGTGAGTTATATAATCATATGGATTCAGCTGGATTTATAAATTTATTTTCTCTTCCAACTAAAATTAAAGCCTTTAAAAAAATATAAACTTTAGAAAGTAGGGATGTTTAATGAATCTTTGGGGTGGAAGATTTAAAAAAGAAGAAAGTAGACTTATGGAAGATTTCAATAGTTCCCTAAGTTTCGATAACATATTGTACAAAGAAGACATTACTGGTAGTATGGCCCATGTAAAAATGTTAATGAAGTGTAGTATTCTATCAGAAGAAGAAGGTAACTTAATAATACAAGGTCTTAAAGATATTTTAAAAGATATAGAAAGTGGAGCTTTAAAACTAGAAGGAAATTACGAAGACATACATAGCTTTATTGAAATAAATTTAATAAGCAGAATCGGTAATACTGGTAAAAAGCTCCACACGAGTAGAAGCAGAAATGATCAAGTAGCGGTGGATTTAAGATTATATGCAAAAAAGAAAGCTCTAGAAATTAAAAAAGAAGTAGAAAATCTTAAAAACACTATATTAGAAGTTGGTGAAAAAAATAATTTTATTATGCCCGGATATACTCATCTCCAAAGAGCGCAGGTAGTAACTTTTAAATATCATCTTATGGCTTATTACAGTATGTTTTCTAGAGATAAAATTAGAATAGAAAATGCTATAAATTTACTGGATGAAAGTCCACTTGGATGTTGTGCACTTGGTGGTACTACTTATGAAATAGATAGAGCTTTTACTTGCACGGAATTAGGTTTTAAAAAGCCAGTAGACAACTTCATGGATGGAGTAAGTGATAGAGACTATGTAATAGAACTTATATCTTCCTTTTCTATAATTATGATGCATTTAAGCAGATTAAGTGAAGAACTTATTCTTTGGAGCAGTAAAGAATTTAACTTCATACAAATAGATGATGAATTTGCAACTGGAAGCAGTATTATGCCTCAGAAGAAAAATCCTGATGCTGCAGAACTTATAAAAGGAAAAACCGGAAGAGTTTATGGAAGTTTAATGTCTATATTAACTACTATGAAAGGTATTCCTTTAGCTTATAATAAAGATATGCAAGAAGATAAAGAAGTTTTCTTTGATGCTATCAATACAGTTTTAAGTTGTATTAAAGTAATGAATGGCATGTTAGGAACCTTGGAAGTTAATGAAGATGCTATGAAAGAAGCTATAAAAAAAGGCTTTTTAAATGCTACAGAAGCTGCTGATTATTTAGTATCTAAGGGCATGGCTTTTAGAGATGCACATAAAGTAATAGGTGAAATAGTATTATACTGTGAAGAAAATAATAAACTAATAGAAGAATTAGAAATAAATGAACTACAACAATTTAGCAATTATTTTTTAGAAGATATTTATAAATTCATAGATTATGAAAACACTTTAAAAAGAGGAATAAAAAAAGAAATTTGATTCAACGTACAGTTCACATTTTATAATTAAAAATAAATTTCATCAAAACTAAGAATTTTAAAAACTGATTTTTAATTTCTTTAGCAATTACATCTTGTGAACTGTACATTATAAATTATTTAGTATTTGAGATCCTTTTTGCAAGCATTTTTATTACTGTTCATAATCTACAGCTTTCGAAGATTCAATCATATCTTTTAGTGGTGTTAATACTTGTGCTACATGATAAGGATGTATTTGATAAGCATTCATATCATCCAGCGAATCAAATCTCGTAATTAACACTATATCATAGGAACGTTCTGTATGAAGTTCATCTAATCCAACTTCTAGGTACTTAAGCATTGGAATATTCTCCTCCATAGATAATAAAATGTTTTTAGCTTTTTGTAAGTTTTCGTATGTAGTTTCTTTTAATTTAAAAAATACAATATGAGTAAACATTTTTCCTCCTTAACAGTATCAATTTTAAATTTCTCAGTGGTAACTGAGAAATATCCACAATTGTGAATTGTGAATTGAATTTCAACTCAAGTATAATAAGTATTGATTATTTTAGAAATAAATTAAATTTAGGCCCTACATGTCTATATAAAATCCCTAGAATTAAAATTATCCTAGGGTATTAACTACAATATTTTACATACTTTAATATTAGGCTTATTTTTTTAATACTTTAGCTGAAAGTACTGATTTTGCAACTAACTCTTTTTGACTATTATACATGGATATTTCTACCTTTGAATAATATCTTCCTCTATCTAAAACTTCAGCATAGACATCTATTACCCTTCCCATTTGAACAGGTTTTGTAAAATATGATGAAAAACTATCTATTGCTACATTTGCATTACTATTTTGTCTAAGTGCCATAGTTCCCATAGTTGAAAGCATCATATTAAGTACATTCCACGATGCCGTGCCTATAGAATCTAACATCTCCGGCACTATTTCACCCCAAAAATGCATAGTATCTTTTTGAGCTTCAAACTCAAAATTTTTTATTATTAAATCATCCATAGTTTCCCCTACATGAGGCTGTCTTACTGCTATTTGCATAGCTTTAATGACGTCTTCTCTAGATATAACTCCTACTAATTTCTTCTTATTAACTACAGGGCAGAGTTTTATTCCTTCCCATGCCATAATATGAGCTGCATAAGCTAATGTAGTAGTAGTTGAAACCACTATAGGTTCTTTCACCATAATTTTTTCTATTAATTCACTATCATCTGTATTGCTAGGAATATCTGTTAACGTAACAATTCCAACAACCTTATGTTCTTCATCAATAACAGGATACCTTTCATGTTCAGTTTCAAAGACTAAATCTTTTAATTTTTTAATATCATCTTTTGTAGTAAGATAAGAAGGATGAGTTTCCATTATATCTTCCACTAAAATAATATCCTTTTTAATATTATTTTCAAAAATTGCCCTGTTAATCATACTAGCTACTGTAAAGGTATCATAAGTAGATGAAATAAGAGGAAAATGCTTTTCATCTGCTAGATCTATGATTTCTTTACTGCACTCAAATCCTCCTGTAATAAGTACTGCACAGTGATTTTTAAGTGCAAGTTTTTGCGCCTCTTCTCTATTACCCACTATAAGTAATGATCCTGGATTTATGTATTTTTTTATAGTTTCAACTTCCATTGCACCAATTACAAATCTATCTAAAGCTTTATCAATTCCATCTTCTCCACCTATTATCGTTCCTTCAACAATATTAACAATATCTCCAAAAGTTAATTTATCTATATGCTTTTTCTCTAGTTTTTCAACTCTAACAGTTCCAACTCTTGAGATTGTATTAACAATTCCTATAGCCTCACACTCTTTAATAGCTCTATAAGCAGTACCTTCACTAACTCCTAGTTCACTACTTACACCTCTTACAGAAATTTTAGTCCCTATATCTAATGAGAGTATATACTTTATAATCTCTTCGTGCTTTGACATGGCTTACCTCTCTTCCTTGCGTAGTTCTTCAGCTATTTTCTCAATTCTTCTTAGTCTATGATTAACACCTGATTTACCTACTGGAGGATTTAGCATCCCGCCTAATTCCTTTAGAGATTCATCAGGATATTCTAATCTTAACTCTGCAATTTCTCTTAAATTTTTCGGCAATCTATTAAGTCCAATCTCATTCTGAATCATTTTTATACTCTCAACCTGTCTTACCGCTGCATTTACTGTTTTACTTAGGTTAGCAGTTTCACAGTTAACAAGCCTATTTACATTGTTTCTCATTTCCTTCATTATTCTTATATTTTCAAGCTCTAAAAGAGAACTATGAGCTCCTATAATATTTAATAGGTCCACAATTTGTTCTCCCTCTTTAATGTAAATCACATAACTACTTTTTCTTTGAATTACTTTAGAAGACAATCCATAACTATTAATTAAATTACTTAATTCATTTGCATAATCTAAATTATGAGTTACAAATTCTAAATGATAGGTTTTTTCAGGATTGCTAATGCTTCCTCCACCTAAAAAGGCACCTCTAATATAAGCTCTTTTATCGCTTTCTTCACTTATTAGTCTTTTAGGGATACTATAGTCTAATCCTAAAAAGTCCTCATTAGTTAGAACTCCTACTTCAAGTAATAATTCCTTAACATTCATATCTTCTGTTATCATAACTACATATACGTTATTTTTCTTTAATGAATTGCTTCTTTTTACTAATAATTTTGTATGTATATTAAAATGCTCTTTTAATAGTTTAAATATAAGTCTAGCAATAGCCGGATTTTCAGTAATAACTTTAAAGCTCATTGCTTTATTAGCTCCAAGGCCTAAAGTTCCACTAGCTTTCATTATTCCAGAAAGCTCAGCTATTGCTTCTTTTTTATTTAGGTCAGTATACCTACATATTTCATTTTTTACCTTTAGTGAAAACGACATAACTAATTTTTCTCCCTATCCTCTCTAAATTCTTTTAGCATCTGTGATAAATAAAAGAATTCTAGGATTCTTTTCTCATCATAAAATAATTTCTTTCTCATAACAGTTTCTACTAAAATTGCTGCTAATTTGTCCTCATCATGTTTTATATATCCGTTTCTAAGCTTTATAAAATTGCTCTTAATATATTCAACACCTAGATCCGAATTATATTCTTCATCTAACATTACTAATTGAGGATTTTTATTTAGACATTTTTGCTTATCTTCTTCACTTAAAGCTCCACTGTTCACAATTACATAGTCTACTATGTCTTTTGAAGAATGTTTATAAATAGAAGTAATATGATCCTGAACACTATAATTATCACTTTCTCCTGGCTGAGTTAATATATTTGATATATATATCTTTATAGCTTTAGTTTTCAGAATGGCATCTTTAATTCCATCTACTAACAAATTAGGAATGATACTAGTATAGAGACTTCCAGGTCCTAATACAACTGCATCTGCTTCTAATATAGCATCAATTGCATCTTGTACTGCCTTTGCACCTCTAGGTTCAATATAAACTTCATCTATTCCACTTTTAAACTTTATGCATTGTTTAGGAATATTGGATTCACCTTTAATAATAAAACCATTTTTTAATCGTGCTGAAAGAGTTATATTTTCTAAAGTGACCGGAATAACCCTTCCAGTTACTGCTAAAACAGAACAAGTTTTTTTAACTGCTTCATGAAAATTATCTGATATTCCATCCATAGCTGCTAAAAATAAATTTCCAAAATTTTGATTTTCAAGTCTTCCATCTTTGAATCTATATTGAAACAATTCCTCCATAATCGGTTCTGTATAAGCTAATGCAGTTATACAGTTTCTTATATCTCCTGGTGGCAGCATTCCTAAATCCTTTCGTAGAAGTCCTGAACCACCACCATCATCTGCAACTGTAACTATCGCTGTAATATTACTAGTATATCTCTTTAAACCACTTAGTAAAGTTGAAAGCCCTGTACCTCCACCTATTACTACAATCTTAGGTCCTTTTACTAATATTTTTTTCTCATATATTAATTCACCTAAGCTTTTTTTATTAAAAGATAAACTGTCCACATCTAGACTTCCTAAAGAAAGCATCTTCTTAGTATAACCTTTAAATCCGTTATAAGTAATAACTGCTCCTATTGTAATTATTCCAATAAAAAATAATATATATTTATTTCCAAGAGAATTTTTATTTATAATCCCTAAAATACCATATATGAAAATAAATATTCCAAATAGCATTTGACCAATCCATCTCTTAATACCTATGCCTGGCCTCAACCAGTATTTAAGCTTCATAGCTTTCCTGCACCTCTACTTATATCTTCATTTACATCCCTATGATCAACTGTTACGCTATACCCACTATGACCTAAAATTTCATGTATTTTATTTGCAATGGCAACAGACCTATGCCTTCCGCCTGTGCAGCCAATAGAAATAATAAGCTGCCTTTTCCCTTCTTTTTTATAATTAGGTAATAGAAACTCTAGCATATCTATTAACTTATCTATAAATTGCTCTGTCTCTACTTTACTTAAAACATAATCTCTTACCGGTCTATCATTACCGGAATAAGGCTTTAGTTCTGGTATATAGTATGGATTCGGTAGAAATCGTACATCAAATACTAAGTCTGAATCTACTGGTATCCCATATTTAAATCCAAAGGATAAAACATTTATAAATAGCTGGGTTTCTATTTGTCCCTGCTCACCAAAAATATTAGTTATTTCTTCATTTAAATCTTTGTTACTTAATTTAGTTGTATTTATAATATAGTTGGCTTTTTCTCTAATAGCTTTTAATTTTTTCTTTTCAATAGTGATTCCATTAATTACCCTGCCTTCAGGTGCTAATGGGTGCTTTCTTCTTGACTCTTTATATCTCTTAACTATTACTTCGTCAGTGGCTTCTAAAAATAATATTTCATATTTGTATCCACTTTCATTTAAATGCTGTAAGCTATCAAATAAATCATCAAAAAATTTTCTTCCTCTTATATCAACAACAACAGCAATTTTATCTATTTTTCCTTCAGTTTGATAACAAGCCTCTGCAAACTTAGGAATTAATGTTGGCGGAAGATTATCAACGCAAAAATATCCTAAATCTTCAAGACTTCTTATAGCTTGAGTCTTTCCCGCTCCTGACATTCCTGTAACTATAACAAATCTCATATAACTCCATCCTTTATTAAATATACTTTATTCTAAAAAACTCTAAAAACTTTACCATGGAATTTTAACCATAATTCTTGATTTTTAATTTCTAAAAAAGACTTTTTGTTATGAAATTAAAATATCATATAAGTTAAATTTTCATTGTG
>NZ_DKLM01000145.1:2297-18303 GCF_002455975.1 Clostridium sp. UBA6640 | reverse complement strand
CATTGTGGAACCCTATATATTGATTCTATCTAAATTTAATATATAATTCCCTCATTATACATTATAATAATATTTTTCATATAGTATTATACCATATCCACCTTAATTTTTGTGAGTGCTACATTTTAAATTATTATTCTAAATAAAAAGTTTATTATTAAATTTAATAAAGTGGCGACTAAAAGTCACCACTTTATTATTTATCTTCACCAACTATTCTTACTTCTGTGTGTAATTCTACTGAAAAACTTTCAAAGACATTTTTTTGGACTAATGCAATTAATTCTAAAACCTGCTGAGCACTTGCATTCCCTTTATTTATGATAAATCCCGAATGTTTTTCTGAAACTTCAGCATCTCCAACATTTAATCCTTTAAGTCCAGCATCTTGTATAAGCTTTCCTGCGAAATACCCTTCTGGTCTTTTAAAAGTACTTCCTGCTGATGCATATTCCAATGGTTGTCTCTGTGTTCTTCTTAATGTCAGTTCATCAATTCTATTTTTTATTAAATCCTTCACCCCTGGTTTTAGATTTAATGTAATTTCTAATACAATATAATTATATTTAATTATTGCACTCATCCTATAAGAAAGCTCTAATTCTTCTTTTGAAAGAGTTTTAAAATTTCCTTCTCTATCAATTACCAATGCACTCTCTATAACCTTAGACATTTCTCCATCATATGCTCCAGCATTCATTGTAGTTGCTCCTCCAATGCTTCCTGGAATCCCACAAGCAAATTCAAGCCCTGTTAATGAAGCCTCTAGTGCAGCATCAGACACATCACAAAGTAATACACCACTTTGAGCAATTATTTTATTTCCTGCAACTTCAACTTCGTCTAGTTTAGAAAACTTTATAACAACTCCTCTTATTCCACCATCTTTAACAAGCAGATTAGAGCCATTTCCTAATATAAAATAACTTTCATTATGCTTATTACATAGTTTTATGATCTCTTTTACTTCCTCATAATTAGTTGGATATACAATTATATCTGCTGGCCCACCTAATTTAAAAGATGTATGATCTTTCATTAGTGCATCTAATACTATATTTTCTTCCTTCAATATACTCTTTAATTCGATAAGCAATTCCTTATTTTGATCCATTTCCTACCTCTTCTAAAAAAATTATTTACACACAATATATAGTATAATTTATATAGTATAGTATAATCAACAACTATTAAACAATCTTACCTTTTTTCTGTAAATAATTTATAAATTTTTTCTCATCATAATTCATTATCAGCTCATCAGGCATTTGTATATCTCTAACAAGCTTTTTCACGGAATCGAATTCACCTATGTCAAAGCAAGTATGAGCATCACTACCAAACATAACTTTTACACCGTATTTTTTACAGAGTTCTCCGATTTCATAGCAGTTTTCATCACTACCTTTTCTTGAACCATTAAATGAACTATTATTAAGTTCTATAATTATATCTTTTTCCTTTGCTCTCATCACTACTTTTTCCGCATCAATTGGAAAACGTGGATTTCCTGAATGACCTATAATCATTATATTTTTATTATCCATAACCCTAACTAAGGCATTTGTGTTCTCTTCTACTGTTCCTGGCTTTATGCACACATCATGCAGACTTGCTATCATATAATCTAATTTATTTCCAACTCTTTCTGGAATATCTATATTGCCTTCATAGTCAAGTATATTAGCTTCGCATCCTCTTAAAATTTTAACACCATAAAGTTTTCTTGGAGTTACATCCAAATTAGCAAAATGAAATAAATGTGGTCCTCCAGGCATTTGTGGTGCGTGATCTGAAACCCCTAAAACTTTAAGTCCTTTATTAGAAGCCTCTTTTGTATTTTCAAGTAAAGTACTATAAGCATGACCACTAGCAATTGTATGAGTATGAACATCTACTACACATTTCAAGTTAATCACTCCTTAATTTTTCTTAAAGTATCTAAAAAATAACTAATTAAAGTTGTCTAAGACATTTTGTATTATCAATACTCTTTAATAATATTGGTAAATATAAGTTAAAATAAACATCCATGTTTATTAGCTATTTTCTTGAAGATTACTGAAGTATTCTTTTATACTTTCAACAGCTCTAATATCCATAGAAGGTGTTGATAATAATTCTTCATCACTTGCATTCTTAATGTTTTCTACGCTCCCAAACTTCTTAAGTAATTCTTTTCTTCTCTTTTCCCCTATTCTAGGTATATCCTCTAATATAGAGTATAATGTGGTTTTATTTCTTAAAGATCTATGATAAGTAATAGCAAATCTGTGTACTTCATCTTGTATTCTTGTAATTAAATGCATACATTGTGAACTAATCCTTATAGGCAATTCTTCATTATCATAAATTAGCCCCCTAGTTCTATGCTTATCATCTTTAACCATTCCACATACAGGAATATTGATATTTAATTCCTTTAAAACCTCTAGTGCTATATTCACCTGACCTCTTCCTCCATCCATCATAATAAGGTCAGGAAATACTGAAAATTTACCAGCACTTAAAGATATCTCATTTTCTTTGATTTTTTTAATCTCCTCTAGTCCATGATTAAATCTCCTAGTCAATATTTCTCTCATAGACTCATAATCATTAGCCCCTTTTACAGTTTTAATCTTAAATCTTCTATAGTCACTATTTTTCGGTTTCCCATCTTGAAATACTACCATAGTTCCAACAGAGTCCATTCCCATTATATTAGAGATATCATATGCTTCAATTCTCTGTGGCGATTCATCTAGTCCTAAAACATCTGTCAATTCCGCTAATGCTATATTCTGTAGTTCTTTATCTGCTTTATGTTTAATTTTAAACATTTCTAAATCATGACTTGCATTTTTTCGGACCATGTCTAAAACCTTTTTCTTTTCACCCTTAATTGGCACTTTAATACTTACCTTATATTCTTTTTTCATAGAAAGATATTCCTCTAATACTTCACTATCTTCAATATGAGAAACATAAATCTGTTTAGGAATAAAAGCAGTCCCACCATAAAAACTTTTTATAAAATTGCTTATAACCTCTCCTGGTTCTTCACTACCTGTATCGTCTAATATAAAATGTTCTCTTCCTAAAATCTTTCCATCTCTTAAGAAAAAGATCTGAACGCAGCTATCTTTTTCATCCTGTGATATAGCAATAAAATCCTCATTTTCAAAATTCACGCTTATAATTTTTTGCTTTTCATTTATCTTTTCAATAGCTAAAAGCTTATCTCTAAGAGAAGCCGCTTTCTCAAAATCTAAGTTCATTGAAGCCTCTTCCATCTCTGACTTTATCTTATTCACGATTTCTTTATCTTTCCCCGTTAATAAGTCTATAACATCATCTACAATCTTTCCATATTCATCTTTAGAAATAAGCTTATCACAAGGAGCCTTACAAAGATTTATATGATAATTAAGACAGGGTCTTGAAGATACACCCTCTTCTTTTATAATCCTTTTACAAGTTCTAAGTGGAAAAACTTTTTTAATTAAATCATAAGTTGTATAGACTGCTGTAGCATCCGTATATGGCCCAAAATATTTTGCACCATCATTACTCATATTCCTAGTAACAATAACTCGTGGAAAATCTTCATTTATTGTTATTTTAATTAATGGAAAGCTCTTATCGTCTTTTAATAAAATATTATATCTAGGACTATATTTTTTAATTAAATTACACTCTAATATTAAAGCTTCTATTTCTGAATCTGTAACAATATATTCAAATTCTGCAATATGTTTAACCATAGCCTTAACTTTTTCACTGTGATTTTTAGAACTTTGAAAATATTGTCTTACTCTATTCTTTAAATTTTTAGCCTTCCCAACATAAATTACCTCTCCAAGAGAATTTTTCATTAAATATACTCCAGGATTATTAGGCAAATTTTTAAGATGGAATTGAAAGTCGAACATATTATCACCTCTTTAAGAAAATGCACAACTTAAAATAATGCACAATTCACAGTTCACAATGCACAATTATGGTTGAAATTATTTTTAGGCAAAATAATTTCTTTAAATAGATTTTTTTGGCTAGCAATACAATTGCTAGTTCTTCTGCGAAAGAAGTTACTCTGTAACTTCAAAAATAATCAATTCAAAATTTCTCAGTGATAACTGAGAAATGTCCATAATTGTGAATTGTGCATCGTGAATTGTGAATTGAATTATCTCTACGTCTTAATTAAAAGAATTTAGGTAAGCTTAAAGATACATAAATAATGCTTAATAATATAATTATATTTTCAGTGACCTTCCCCCTAAAAGAATTGGTACTAAAAGCTAAGGGGAATTTAAACTTTTTATTATTTATTGGATATAAAACAGGTATACCCTGTTTTGTACACATATCGCAAATCAAATGAGATCCATAAGCTACTAAAAAATAGTAATATGTTTTTCCAAGATCATATGCAGTGCAGAAGCTTGCTAAAATTCCTGTAAAAATTAACATACCAAAGACGCTATGGGTAAAACCTGTTCTATGGGTGGATAATCCCAAAAGAATTAAGGTTATGCCTATTACCTTCAGTATTGGGTCACTTTTGTAAAAACTATCTATGTACAATGCTAACGCACCTAAAAAGCAATAAACTATCACTTTTGTAGCATTATTTCTAAAAGGTAATACATATTTATTGAAAAAGCTTTTAGGATGGTCTGCATCAGGAAGCAATGCTCCTAATATGGAAAACACTAGACTTATTAATACATATTTCCCCGGCAATCTTTGACTTAATAAAACAAAAACGCTTGCTCCTACACTTATGTGAGCTTTTCCAGTCATAACATCACCCCTTTTAAAATTGACAATTGACAATGGAGAANNTTGTCCATCGTCAATTCTCAATTGCATAAATTACTTAATTCTCAAAAAAATATTATTGATTAAAGTAAGCACTTAAAATATCTCTAGCTACATCTGCTGCATTTCTGCCATAGCCATCCCCTTCTTCTAAAATTATAGCAAATGCAATTTTAGGATTCTCATAAGGTGCAAAACCTATAAACCAACTATGAGGAGTTTTATCTCCAGCATCATGATCAGCTGTACCAGTTTTTCCACTAACCTGTACATTCCATAGGTTGACATTTTGTGCAGTCCCTTGAGTTACAACAGACCTCATATATTTTTTCAATTTATTTGCATTTTCATTAGAAACAATATTCCCAACTTCTTTAGGTTCAGTTTTAGAAATACTCTTTCCTTCTGGATTTACAATTTCTTTTACTATATTAGGCTCCATCATCACTCCATCATTTGCAATAGTGCTTGCTACTAAAGCCATCTGCATAGGACTTGTTAATACTCCACTTTGCCCTATTCCACTTTGTGCTATATTCCCTGCCTCATATTTTTTATAAGTAGGAAATTTACTATCTTCTAATATCAAAGTTCTTGATGGAATTTCTTTATTGAAATAAAATTTCTCTGCTGTAGATTTTAGTGCATCATTTCCCATTTCCATAGCAAGCGTACCAAAGACTACATTACTTGAATAAGCAAATGCTTGTTCTAAATTTATATTTCCTAAAGCATTTCCATTATAGTTTTCTAAAGAAGTAGTTTCATTAAAATATATTTTACCATTATCCTCAAAAGTCCTATTCTCAATTCCAGACATATTTTCTAATGCTGCTAATGCAGTTACTGCCTTAAAGGTAGAACCCGGTGGATATAGCCCTGATGTAGCTCTATTTAAAAATGGTGTTTCCTTATCTTTTGTCAAAGTATCCCATTGTTCAGCCAAATTATTAGGATCAAAAGTAGGCTTTGAAACCATAGCTAAAACTTCTCCTGTAGCCGGATCTAAAGCTACTACTGAGCCTTTATAATTTCCCAATGCATCAAAAGCAATTCTTTGAAGATTTGAATCTAATGTAGTTACAACGCTATCACCAATTCTTGTTTCATTAGAATTAAAATTAAAATAATCCTTTATAGGCTTATTTTCCTTACCACTTAATACCTTATCAAACTTTTTTTCTAATCCACTCATTCCATAGACTACATCATAATATCCTAATACATGAGCAAATTTTTCTCCTCCAGCATACTCTCTAGTTTGTTCAAATTCACCTGTCTTTTCTCCTTTTGTAAGTGCATTCATATCTCTATCAAATATAGTTCCTCTTAAAACTTTATCTCGTTCTGCTTGCTGTCTCCTATTAAAAGCACTTTCTATAAATTTATCACTTCTAAAGAGATATAAATAGTTTATATAGGATATGATAGCTATAAAAAACACCAGAAAAACTAATAAAACTGTTTTAATGCTTTTTGATATATTCTTATTACTACTCATAATTATTTCCATCCTCTGAAATTTTTTGAATTATACCGAGAGAAAAATATGTTATTAATAAAGATGTTCCCCCATAACTCACTAGTGGAAGCGTAATTCCTGTAAGTGGAATAGCTCCAGTAACTCCTCCAACTATAACCAATACTTGAGAAGCTATCATTGTACTATATCCTACTGCTAAAAGTCTTGAAAATTTATCTTTAACGTAAATTGCAGCTCTCATGCATCTATAGAATAGTAAAAAATATAGCATTAATATTGCTATTCCTATCAACATTCCCATCTCTTCACATATAACAGAAAATATGAAATCTGACTCTACTACTGGCACAAACCTAGGATATCCGAGTCCTAAACCTGTTCCAAATATACCACCTTCTGCCATAGAAATTAATCCTTGTACTAATTGATGTCCTTCATCATATCCATATTTCCAAGGATCCTGCCATATCATTACCCTAACTTTAACATGTCTAAATAAAAAATATCCTGCAATTGCCCCTAGCACGAATAATCCCAAAGAAATTATTACGTATTTCTTCTTCGAAGTAGCTATATATAACATAGTTACAGAAATTCCAAAAAAGATTAGGGCTGAACCCAAATCTGTTTGAAGTAACATAAACACTAGGCATATCATAACAACTAATGCTGGTTCTAATAGGCTTAATATGTTATTAAGATTTACATTCTCCTTGTTACCCTCCTTCATAAAAATATTCTTTATATATTTTGGTGCTTCCCCATAGTCTTTTAATGAAGAAGCTAAATAAGCAACAAGAGTAATTTTTCCAAACTCTGACGGTTGAAAACTAAAACCACCAATAGACACCCAGTTCTTAGCTCCACCTATTTCAGTACCTAATAGTGTACCCATAGACATAAATATAAGTGTTACAATAAGATAAAAATATTTATAGTTACTAAAACTTTTTAAATCCGGAAGTATAACTACAGTTAGAATAAAAGTAGCTATTCCCAAAGTAAAAGCTATCATTTGTTTTGCTGCCAAAAATGTTCTTGTACCATCTTTTATTACTCCACCAGATATAGGAATATCTAATCTATAGAGCATAGCAATACCAATTACAGCTAATACATTTGAAAATAATAATATATATTTATCCCCATCCGGAAAAAACTTTTTAATTATAAAATGTGAATAAGCTAAAAGACCACACATTACTCCACCCATAACCAATGATCCTTTATCATAATTAGGAGAAATAAGAGTTACATTAACAAAAAGTATAATAGTTAACAGGTATGTAAGTCTTAAAACTCTTTTTTCTTCTCTTAAGCTATTCATGATTTTCTCCTTCCATAACTTGCTATTGAAGAACCTTAAATATAGAAGATCCTACTTTAATTTTATCTCCTCTTTTCAAGGTTACCTTACTAACTATTTTTACATCATTTACAAAGGTACCGTTAGTACTACCTAAATCCTCTAATATATACTCATTATTTCTCATATATATTTTCAAATGATGTGAAGAAACATATCTATCACTCAAAATAACCATGTTATCCTCACTTCTTCCAACCGTAAGGTAATCATTTATTGGTATTACACCACCATCTTGAAGTTCATAATTTTGTCCCTTATCCATAATTTCAAGACCAAATTTTACTGCATTAGATTTTTTAGGTCTTCTTTTTCCTTCATTTTTCATATCATTATACATAATCTTAAGGGCATAAACTATAATACAATATACTATTATGATGATTACAACTTTGAATATTAAACTTACATTTGCCATAAGACGTTAAACTCCTTCAAAAGTATAGAATTGTGACTAGCAATCTATGCTAGTCACAATTAATTATATCATTTTTTTAAGATATTGTCCTGTGTAAGAATTACTACAATTACAGATGTCCATAGGATTTCCTGTACATAAAATAGTTCCGCCTTTATCTCCACCTTCAGGACCTAAGTCAATAATATAATCTGAACATTTAATTACATCTAAATTATGCTCAATTACTACTACTGTATTCCCACCTTCTACTAACCTTTGAAGTATAGATATAAGTTTATTCACATCATCTATATGAAGTCCTGTAGTAGGTTCATCTAAGATATAAAGAGTTTTCCCTGTACTTCTTTTTGATAGTTCATAGGCTAATTTTATTCTTTGTGCTTCTCCACCAGATAGAGTAGTAGAAGGCTGCCCTAGCTTAATATATCCTAATCCAACATCCATTAGCGTTTGCATCTTAGTAGATATCCTAGGAATATTTTCGAAAAACTTTAGTGCTTCTTCAACTGTCATCTCTAAGACATCATCTATATTTTTACCCTTATATTTAACTTCTAATGTTTCTCTATTGTATCTCTTTCCTTTGCATACTTCACAAGGTACATAAACATCAGATAAAAATTGCATTTCTATTTTAATTATTCCATCTCCTCTACAAGCTTCACACCTGCCACCTTTTACATTAAAACTAAAACGTCCTGGCTTATATCCTCTCATTTTAGCTTCAGGTGTTACTGCAAATACTTCTCTTATTAAATCAAAAACACCAGTATAAGTAGCAGGATTACTTCTTGGAGTTCTTCCTATTGGACTTTGATCAATATTAATTATCTTATCTATTTGTTCATGGCCCAAAATTTCCTTATGCAATCCTGGAATTTTTTTAGAATTGTTTATTATCTTATTAAGACCTTTATAAAGTATTTCATTTACAAGAGTACTTTTACCTGAACCTGAAACTCCAGTTACAGATGTAAATACACCTAGCGGAAAATCTACAGAAACATTTTTTAAATTATTTTGTTTACCACCTATAATTTTAATAAATCTTCCATCTGATTTTCTATATTCATTAGGCAGTTCTATTTTCTTTTTACCACTTAAATATTGTCCTGTAATAGAGTTTTCACAGTTCATAATATCTTCAATAGTACCAGAAGCTATGATTTCACCGCCATGTTCACCTGCTCTAGGACCTATATCTACAATATGATCTGCTGCTTTCATAGTATCCTCATCATGTTCAACAACCACTAACGTATTACCTAGATCTCTAAGATGTTCTAACGTTTTAATCAATTTATCATTATCTCTTTGATGAAGCCCTATGCTTGGCTCGTCTAATATATATAGTACACCCATTAAACTAGATCCAATTTGAGTTGCAAGTCTTATTCTTTGAGCTTCTCCTCCAGATAGTGTTCCAGCAGAACGAGTTAAGTTTAAATAATCTAATCCTACATCCTTTAAGAAATCTAATCTATTTTTTATTTCTTTTAATATTTGAGCAGCTATTATCATATTTTTTTCTGAAAGTTTTAAGTTATCTAAATATGATATTTCATCTAGTATAGACATAGAAGAAAATTCATCTATATTTTTCTCTCCTACAGTAACAGACAAAGCTTCTTTGCTTAATCTTGCACCTTTACACTTCGGACATGGATTATCGCTCATATATTGCTCTATTTCTCTTTTTATGTAGTCTGAACTAGTCTCAAAATATCTTCTTTTTAAATTGTTTATAACTCCTTCATATGCATGATTATAAACACCTGTTTTAAACTCTTTAGTATATTCTACTTTAATCCTATGTCCTTCTGTTCCGTATAATAACACATTTATAACGTCCTCTGGTAATTCCTCTATAGGTGTATCTAATGAAAACTTATATTCTTTTGATAGTGCTTTTAATACAGAAAATGTCCATGACTCTTCTTTTAAACTACCTTCTCCAAAAGTTATAATAGCTCCATCCATTATACTCTTACTTCTATCAGGAATAACTAAATTCTCATCTATCTCCATAAGTGTCCCTAATCCATCACAGTTATCACATTTTCCGAAAGGTGAATTAAATGAAAACATTCTTGGAGCTAGTTCTCCTATACTGATACCACAATCTGCACAGGCAAAATGTTCACTAAATAATATATCCTCACCATCAATTACATTAGCAATAACTAATCCTTCTCCAAGCTTTAGTGCTGTTTCCAAAGAATCATTTAATCTAGCTTCTATTCCATCTTTAATTACTAGTCTATCAATCACAACTTCAATAGTATGCTTTTTATTTTTTTCAAGCTTAATCTCATCCTCAATTAAATCTACTAGGTTTCCATCAATTCTAGCTCTTACATAGCCATTCTTTTTGATGTTCTCTAGTATTTTCACATGTTCTCCCTTTTTTCCTCTAACAATAGGTGATAGGATTTGAAGTTTTGTTCTCTCTTCTAAACTCATTATTCTATCCACTATTTGATCCACAGTTTGTTGAGTAATTTCTTTACCACATTTAGGACAATGCGGAGTACCTACTCTTGCATATAATAATCTTAAATAATCATATATTTCTGTAACAGTACCTACTGTAGAACGAGGATTTCTACTTGTGGTCTTTTGGTCGATAGATATAGCTGGAGATAGACCTTCTATATATTCAACATCTGGTTTATTCATTTGCCCTAAAAATTGCCTTGCATAAGCTGAAAGAGATTCTACATATCTTCTTTGACCTTCTGCATACAATGTATCAAAAGCAAGAGAAGATTTACCTGAACCTGATAATCCAGTAAAGACTACAAACTTATCTCTTGGTATTTCTAAATCAACATTTTTTAAATTATGAACTTTTGCTCCTTTTATAAAAATTTTATCTCTCATAATTACTCCTTTTTAACTTTAAATTTCTTTTCTTAATTTAATAATTTCATCTCTAAGCTGTGCAGCTCTTTCAAATTGTAGGTCTTTTGCAGCTTGTTTCATTTCTTCTTCTAATTTGTTAATATAAGTATTTAAATCTATTCCTCTATCTTTGTCATCACTAGTATATTCTACTGTTTCTTCCGCTACAGTTGAAATCTCTAATATTTCTCTTATATCTTTCATTACAGTTCTAGGAGTAATATTATGTTCTTCATTATACTCCATTTGTATTTTTCTTCTTCTATTTGTTTCTCCTATAGCTTTTCCCATAGAGTTAGTTATATTGTCACCATACATTATAACCTTGCTTTCAGAGTTTCTTGCCGCTCTCCCTATAGTCTGAACTAGAGAAGTTTCCGAACGTAAAAAACCTTCCTTATCCGCGTCTAATATAGCAACTAAAGCTACTTCTGGAATATCCAATCCTTCTCTTAAAAGATTAATTCCAACTAAAACATCAACTTCACCTTTTCTTAAATCTCTTATAATTTTCATTCTTTCAATAGTATCTATATCCGAGTGAAGATATGTAACTTTAACACCTAAGTCCTTAAAATATTTAGTCAAATCCTCTGCCATCTTCTTTGTAAGAGTTGTAACTAATATCCTAAAACCTTTATCTACGGTATTTCTGATTTCACCATATAAATCATCTATTTGCCCTTTTATAGGTCTAACAATAACTTCAGGATCTAAAAGTCCCGTAGGTCTTATAATTTGCTCCGCTACATTTTCTGAATGTTCAGCTTCATATTTTGATGGAGTAGCACTAACAAATACCACCTGTTTTAAAATCTTTTCAAATTCTTCAAACTGTAATGGTCTATTATCATAAGCAGAAGGTAATCTAAAACCATAGTCCACAAGAGATGTCTTTCTTGATTTATCTCCACCATACATAGCTCTTATTTGAGGTAAAGTAACATGACTTTCATCTATAAATAACAAGAAATCGTCTGGAAAATAATGCAATAAAGTTTGTGGTGGCGTACCTTTAGCTCTTCCATCTAATATTCTTGAATAATTTTCTATACCAGTGCAATACCCAACTTCTCTTATCATTTCAATATCAAAGTTAGTCCTTTGCTTTAATCTTTGTGCTTCTAAAAGTTTATCTTGATCTTTAAGTTCTTCTAATCTCACTTCTAATTCCTGCTCAATTTGGGATATAGCTAATTCTAATTTATCCTTTGAAGTAGCAAAGTGAGACGCAGGGAAAATAGAGATATGTTTTCTACCAGCTATTATCTCTCCTGTTAATACATCAAATTCTCTAATTCTATCTACTTCATCTCCAAAAAATTCTACCCTAATACCTTTATTAGTAGATGATGCTGGAAATATATCTAAGACATCACCTCTAACTCTAAAAGTACCTCTTACAAAATTAATATCGTTTCTTTCATATTGAATATCTACAAGTTGTCTAATTATTTCGTTTCTATCTTTTTCCATACCTTCTCTAATGGAAACAGTAAGTTTTTTATACTCCTCTGGATTACCTAAGCCATAAATACAAGATACTGATGCAACTACTATAACATCCCTTCTCTCTAAAAGAGCAGCTGTAGCAGAGTGTCTTAATTTATCAATTTCATCATTTATACTAGCATCTTTTTCTATATATGTATCAGTTTGAGCAACATAAGCCTCTGGTTGATAATAATCATAGTAAGATACAAAGTATTCAACAGAATTTTCAGGAAAAAACTCCTTAAATTCTGAGCAGAGTTGTGCAGCCAAAGTTTTGTTATGTGCTAGCACTAAGGTAGGTTTTTGAACTTTTTCTATTATGTTAGCCATAGTAAAAGTTTTCCCTGAACCAGTAACCCCTAATAAAGTTTGAAATTTCTTGTTTTCTATTATTCCATCAGATAAACTTTCAATAGCCTGTGGTTGGTCACCCATAGGTTTAAACTTAGAATGTATTTTAAATTTATTCATTTTCTCACCTCACTAATCATCAGAATCTTTTTTATTTTTTATCTTATTAAGAATTTCTTCAAAACTTTTTTCTACTTTCATTATTTTCTTTTTATTAGGAAAATCTCTAGGTACAATTACTACTCCCATTCTACTGCCGCTTTCAATTCTATTTTTAGTAAATTCCATGATTTTCCCTGTTTTTCTTTTAATCTTAATCCATAGCGTAGAAGGTACCCTCTCCATAAATTTGAATATATCTTCATCATTTATCATTTTTATATCATTTATTTCTAATATTATATCCCCAGATCTTAGCCCCATTTCACTTCCTAACGAACTAGGCGCTACATCTAATATCATTATTCCTTCATCATTACTAACATAAATAGGTTTACCTTTAAGTTCTTTTTTTCTATCAAACACAGCAATTGCTTCATGAGCAAAAGGCATAAACAATAATAGTGCTATTTGATATATGAATCCAAAATTTCCTAGAGAAGATAGTATTATTAATGCTAATCCAAAAGTTGAAATTAAAGTACCTGAAAATAAAACTTTTTCTTTTTTACTTCTAGTAAAGGTAGAAGAATTGTATCCTACTACTGCATATATAGGTAATAGACCTAAGGCTACAGTTTCAAAAAGTAGCTTGTTCACACTATGATTCAATATAGGCCACCAATTAGGTACTGCTAATTGGCTTCCACCATTAGAGGCAACGGTTCCCATTACCATTAGTACTATTGGTAATGCCCAATATCTTTTAAAAGCAAAACCTCCAATAATAGTATTATTTCTATTTCCAAACACAGGAATAGACCCTCTTTTCCCATCTAACATAACTAATATTCCTTCTACAAAATGCATAACGCCAACTAAAGCAATTAAATTTACTATATTTACATTAAAAATATTCAACTTAGGCATATTTAGCATTTTAGATAGTAACCCAAATATTAATGAAAGAATTCCTAGCACTGCTCCTGAATAAGATAAACATATAAATCTAGGATTAAATATCATTAAAATCATAGAAACCATAAAGATTATATAGACATTAGAATTTATATCAAAAGTAACTCCTAAGTATACTATTAATATACTTGCTATAGTTCCTCCAAAAATACCCATAACAATTTGTGATATAGTAAGTTCAAAAGCAGAAGCACTATTTTTCCCCATTATCATCTGCTCAATTCTTGCTGTTTTCTTATTTTGAATATAGAATATAAAACTTAATATAACTAGAACCAAAGCATGAGTTGGATTAACTATAGCATAGGATACCTTACTTAGCGTGTATTTTAATAGCTCCATTCTTATAAGTCCCCCCATTATTAGTTATAAACACTTTTTAAACTGTTTTAATTATACGAATTGTAATTTTATTAATTCCTTCAATTAGGAGCAGAAAATGAAAACTTTAAAATTCATTTCCTTATTTTTTAAATTGAATATTTTAATCATTAGTGTCATTTAGAATATATCCAATATATATAAATTTAGTATCTGCCTATAAAAGACAGATACTAATATTGCAAATCTTAATAAAATCACCGTTTTTAAATTTATAATGAACAATTACTGAATTTTTTCTGTAGCAATTTCTAATGCTTTAATAAGCTGAGGATCCTTACTTCTTTCATAAGGTCTTTCTATTAATTCATCCGGATATTTTACTTCCACATCAGGTTTAATTCCTACTCCATGAATATTTTTTCCATTAGGTGTGAAATATTTAGAAATGGTAACCTTTAGTGCTGTGCCATCACCAAATCCATCTCTTTCTCTATAGAAAGTAGTTTGAACTACACCTTTTCCAAAGCTTTTTTCTCCAACTAAAGTAGCATATCCATAGTCTTGAAGTGCACCTATAAATATTTCCGAAGCACTTGCTGTACCACCATCAATAAGTACCGTTATAGGTAATCCTATATGATTTCCACCTACAGAATTGTAATCTTTTCTATTACCATTCTTATCCTCTGTATAAACTATGCTCTTACCCTTTGGAACAAATTGTGAAGTCATTTCTACTGTCTGATCTAAAAGTCCTCCTGGATTTTCTCTTAAATCAACAATAAGACTCTTCATATTATTCTGGGTCAAGTCTGCTAATGCATTAGAAAAGTTTTTAGAAGTATGTTCATCAAACATTGATACTTGAACATAACCTATATTATCTTCAATCATTTCATGCCTTACTGTCACCAATTCGATTTCTTGACGTACTATATCAAAATCAATCTTACCTTTTTCTTCTCTAGAAATTGTAACTTTAACTTCTTCTCCTTCTTTTCCCTTCATCATAGAAGTTGCTTTTTCTAAATCTTTTCCTGTAACTATAGTACCATTGACAACTTCAATAATATCTCCTGGTAATACACCTGCTTGTTTTGCAGGAGAATTTTCAAAGGTAGTAATTACAACTATTTTGTTTTCTTTAACACCTATTTGAATACCAAGTCCCACATAGCTACCTCCTGTTTGGGTAGCAAAATCCTTAAATTCTTTTTCATTCATATAAGTAGTATATGGATCTTTTACTGCCTCTGCCATTCCTTTAGCAGCGCCTTCTACAAGTGCCTTATCATCAACTTCACCTATATAGTATTTATCTATCTTATCCTTAACTGTATACAGTTTTTCAAAGGCTATTATATTCTCAAAGGTCTTTCTACTTACTAATACCTTTCCATTTGGTAGATTAAAAGACATAGAATTTGTTAATACTGCTGTTATAATATTTGTTATAATTAAAAGCACAACAGTGTATGTAATATACTTCCTCTTAGTCTTTTTTTCTTTCTTCTGCCACTCAAAATTAAAATCTTTATTTTCATTACTCATTTAACTCACCTCTCAATTTAATACATATATATTATTTATGTAAATACCTAATAATTATAACATTTTTCAATAAAAATTTATCTCTTAATCATTTTCTCATAAGAACATATGTTTTGCAATGAGTTTTTTGGCATATGAAAAGAAAATAATCTGTCAACAATTATGGCACAAAATACTCAACCATACTTATAGGGTTCCACAATGAAGATTTAACTTATGCATGATTTTA
>NZ_DKLM01000145.1:0-2196 GCF_002455975.1 Clostridium sp. UBA6640 | reverse complement strand
TTATTAATCCTTAATTTTTATTTGATATGCCTTAAATTAATAATTTCTTCTAGATTAAAACAAGGCACGACATTATATTCTATCTTATAACGCCATGCCCAAAATTATTCTATTAAACCTTTAAGAATTTTCTCATTGATATTATACTTGCAAGAGAACCAATTACCATTCCCCCAAGTAAAAATTGCCAAATTGTTACTTTTAATATATAACTCCTCGCCACTAGATTAAAACCTAATAATGCACCTGTTTCTGCAACCTTTGCTTGTGCTAATCCATATAATCCATATAGTACTGTAACAGAAACTAGAGCGCCTAATATTCCTAAAAGTATACCTTCTATTATAAATGGCCATCTAATAAACCAATCTGTAGCACCTACATATTTCATTATTCCAATTTCTCGTTTTCTTGAAAAAACTGTTATTTTTATAGTATTTCCTATTAAGAATAATGAAACTAAAACAAATACGAAAGCAGCAATCCAACCTATCATAGTTGTAGAGCCAGTAAGTTTAGTCACCTTATCAATAAATTCTCTAGAATCTTTAATGTATTCTATTGCTGGAGCATCTTTAATCTTTGCTAAAACATCATCAACTGCCTTAGGATTATCAACTCTAATTATGTAAGAACTTGGAAAAGGATTTTTCTTGTTAAATCCCGCTACTAACACACCACTGTCATCTCCTAATTGTTCTTTCATCTTTTCTAACGCTTGTTCCTTGGTCTCTAATTTAACTTCTAAAATGCCATCTACTTCTTCTATCGTTTTCTTTAGTTTATCCTTATCTTCATTTTTTATATCATCTTTTAAATAAACTCTTGCTTCAACTTTTGAACCTAATTGTTCTACCGCCTTATTAACATTTACTAAAGTTAGTGAAACCACTCCGAGTATAAATAATGTGGCTGCAACAGTAGCTGCTGAAGCAATACTTAAAGTTTTATTTCTTTTTATACTTTTAAAAGCATCCTTTACAAAGTACTTAATAGAATCAAATCTCATATCCGTATTTACCCCTTTCTTCATCTCTTGCTACAGTTCCCTTTTCTATGGCAATAACTCTTTTTTTCATACTATCAACTATATCTTTAGCATGTGTAGCCATAACTACCGTAGTTCCTGCTCTATTGATATCACTAATAATATCCATAATCTCTAATGACGTATCTGGGTCAAGGTTTCCTGTAGGCTCGTCCGCAATTAAAAGAGCCGGACTGTTTACTATAGCTCTAGCTATAGAAATTCTCTGCTGCTCTCCACCTGAAAGCTCATGAGGGAAAGACTTATGTTTCTTAGAAAGTCCAACCATTGATAGAACCATAGGAACTTTTTTATGTATTTCTCTTTCACTTGCACCAATAACTCTTAGTGCAAAAGCAACATTCTCATATACATTAAGAGTTGGTATTAATCTAAAATCTTGGAATACCACTCCAATTTTTCTTCTATAATAAGGAATTTGTCTATGGCTTAACTTAGTTATATCTGTGCCAGTGACAACTACGCTTCCTGCAGTAGGATCCACTTCTTTCAATAACATTTTAATAAAGGTAGATTTTCCAGCACCACTTGGCCCAACTAAAAAAACAAACTCTCCCTTATTTATTTCTATATTCAAATTTGATAATGCAAGTACATTATTGTTATATACTTTAGTTACATTCTTAAATTCTATCATTTTTTTTCCTCACTCTCTTTGTAGCATTACTATTCCTTCCTCATGTGCTAATTAAGTTAGAAATATTATAACATATTTTTTCATCATAATATTAATAATAGCAAAAAACTCGAAAAAAATATCGAAAAAAATAAAAAACTAATGGAAACATCATAATAATATTCCATTAATTTATAATAATTACATATAACCATATGTTTTAAAAATTTAACTCTATGATACCATAATTAGATACAAATAAAAATAAGTAATTTGTGGAATAATATATATATATGTGCCACTCCTAAATTTAATCTGCACACTCATAAAATTGTGTTAACAAATTGTTTTAGCTTATACTTGTGTAATTGAGAATTGACGATTGACAATGGACAATTATGGATACTTCTCTCAAGAGAAGTTTTGAACTTATTCATTTTAAAAGTGACGAAGTCATTTTTATTAAAAATATATTAAAGAAATTAGTTTGATTAAAACTAATTTCAACAATAATTGTCGGATTGGCCCCCTA
>NZ_DKLM01000155.1:12258-28966 GCF_002455975.1 Clostridium sp. UBA6640 | reverse complement strand
AGGGACCTATGAGTTGTCAATTGTCAATTTTCCATTGTCCATTGATAAATCTCCAGAGGTGAAAAAACTAGCAATTGTATTGCTAGCTAAAACTTCCTCTTGATTTATTTTATTATATCTTGGAATTCTCCATTTATAACACTTAAAAGATTGTCTGGAGATATCTCTATTTGCATTCCTATTTTTCCAGCACTTACAACAATCTTTTCTATATCTTTAGCAGTAGAGTGTATAAATGTTTTGTAACTTTTTCTCATTCCTATTGGTGAGCATCCTCCTCTTATGTAGCCAGTTAATTTCAATATATCATTAACAGGTATCATTTCAACTTTTTTCTCTCCAGCTGATTTTGATGCTTTTTTTAAGTCTAATTCTTCTTTAACAGGTATTACAAAAACATAGATTTCTTTGCTATTTCCTTGGGTTACTAATGTTTTATATACAACAGATACATCCTTGCCAATCTTTGCTGCTACAGAAACGCCATCTATTTTACCATCCTTATTATCATAAGTTATAATTCCATACTCTATATTTCTTTGATCTAAAATTCTCATTGCATTTGTTTTTGCTTGTGCCATAATTTAACCTCTTTTCGTAAATATATATTACTGCATATATTTATATCTATAAATGCTAGTTTTTCTTATATAACCATTATAAACATATTTTTATTATAATATATAATTTTATAAAAATATAACTTCTTTCAAAGATACTCAATTTTTCATAATAAAAAAAGAGCAATATTTTGCTCTTTTTTATTACTTACTATAATTAAAATTTATTTGGAAATTGCTTAATTATACCATTTGAGATAACATCAGCAAATTTAATCATATGCTCTTCACCTTTATCAAAGGCCTCTATATCTCCTGCCCAATTACTATTTAACCTATTAGTAACTTGAGTTGTTATAAAATCTAAATGTTTATATAACATATCTTTTAATTCTTTCTCTGACCATTCAGGATTTAAATCGCTTAAAAATTTAGCAATATCCTCTGCATTCTTATGCCAAAGCTTATTATATTTATCTAAATCTTCTTTATTTCCGCTTTTAGCAGCATCAAGAACTTGGCCTGCAAGGCTAATATGTTCCTTTAAAAGTTCTGTAAGCTTTTTACTATTTTCTGCACCATAATATGGTTTAATTAAACCTCCAATATCCTCTTGATTCTTAAGAAGTCTATTTAAAACATCACTCTTATCTTCAAGATTAGATAAGTCGCTTTTTATAAAATCTCTAGTCCAGAAGACATGTTCAATCCAAAATCTTCTACCTTGTTCTCTTAAGTTCTCAGCCTTTCTGCTACAACTATCCTTATAGACAAAACTACTTTCTACAGCATAAGCTTCATAAGGTACTGTTATTATACTAAAAGATAATAAAGCGAACAGTAAAATTGATAATATTTTTTTCATTTTTCTACTCTCCTTTTAGGCATTTGAAAAAAATAGCTAATCAAATATGCTAGTTGACTAGTTATTTTCTCAAGTTGCTTTAATTTTTAATGTAATAATATTTTGCTCAAAAGTAAAAAAATTATTAAAAAGCAATTTAGCTCTTAGAATATATTAAAGCATCTGAAAGATTCTTAAATGTTTTTTAATCATTATATATTAAATCAAAATTAACTTCTTCACCTAATAACCCATACTTAATTATGTCTTCTATGCTTACCCCATTATAACTTTCCTTCATGTTTGAAAACTTCTTTTTTAACTTATCAAAAAGCCTTATCATATATTTTCTTCTATAAGGAAAATATTTTTCCATTTCCTTAAAATAGCTTTTACTATACAAATTTTTATTTGCTGCTATAGCAAAGTATATTAATTGTAAGCAGTTCTTTTTTATTAACTGTTTTATCTCTTTTATATTTTCGCATTGAAAACATTCTACATCCTCTATTAAGTTAATAGTAAAATTTATTAGTCCATTAGTTATATTATCTAAATCCCACTTTTCCGCTAACTGAGATATTATAGTCATATGATTATTTTCTAAATCTTCTGTTGCATCTTGTAAGTCATCACATATTTGAAGAAGTATTCCATATCCATAGCAAAACCTTGCTTCTTCATAACTTAGTTTTCCTTTAACTAAATAGCCATCTGCTAAAACAGAGCTTCCACCCTTTTCTATTGATATACCTAAAATATCGGTTTCGTAAGGTGATGTTCTCTTTCCTTGCTGAATCATACTATTTACTTGACCATTATAAATATATAATAAACTTTGAAATACTTCAGGATAAGTTTCTCTCTCGAAAGCATTTTCAATTTTTAATACCAAATCAAATAACTTTTTTTCATATTCATTATTTGGCTTAATTAATTCACCTTTTAATCTTTTTTCTAGTCTTACGTTAGTATTCACTTTTTCTTCTTTTGATATTTGGGGATTATCTAAATAGTTATCTGTATAAGGATATAACATGCTATATCCAAATATTGAGTCAGTAAATGCTGCTTTCATCCCAAATAGCATTTGAAGTATATTCATTATCCACACATTTCTCATGGCTTGCCCTATATCTTCTATGGAAATATTACTGTCAAAAGTTTTTGCTGCATTTATAAAGTGTTCTGTACTTTTTAATAGCTCTCTACTAAATAAAATTTCTTTATCTTGCCTATTAATTAAAGGTGATTTATTCGTAAATTCATCTATTATATCATTAAATCTATCTCTCCATTGTTTCCTTTTCGCCTCTTCATTAGGAAAATTTTCTATTATCTTTATGATTTCATTAATAAACTTATCTGTCTGTTTTTCCATTTTTATTTTTTCAAAATAGCTGACCTTTCCATCTAACTTTGGAAAATCCTTATTTGTGTTCCACCAAATATTTTTATATAAATCATTTAACCCCAATCCGTCTTTTGCCATTAAATTCATATTCTCCCTCATAAATTATTACCCCTAAAAACAACTTAAGCAATGGATAATTGAGAATGGATAATTAGCAATTCAGGTTGAAATCAATTCTTTACGAATTAATTTCTTTAATTAATTTTTTTACTAGCGAGTATATTGCTAATTTTCTATAAGAAGTTACTACGTAACTTGAAAGAAGATCAATTTAAAACTTCTCCCATAAAGGAGAAGTATCCATAATTATCCATTATCCATTGTCAATCCTCAATTGTATAAGTATTACTATATTTATATCTAATCTCTACTCCATTATTACATATATTGTACAAAATTAGGAAATAAAAAATCAAAAGATGTAGTTACAATGCATAATCCATAATTGAGTAGAGATTCCATTGCTAATTTTTACAAAAGTTAATCTGCAACTTCAAAAAATTAAAACTTCTCCTACAAAGGAGAAGTTTCCTAAATTGTCCATTGTCAATACTCAATTCTCAATTACGCGTAGTGCTTCTTTTCATTATGACTTTTAATGTTCTCTACTTCTTTTTGTTTTTCTTCTAAATAACTGCATATTTCTCTGAAATCACTAATCCATTTTATTTTAGCTAATTCTCTTAAATCTAATATTATTCCTGTATCCTTTTGTTTTATATACTCCATATCATAAATTTCTGTTTCTATAAAACCTTTTTTATAATCATATATGCAAGGAACAAAATACTCCCAGTTATTTTCGAAATATTTCGTCTTTGCAAAACATAGCCTATATATATGAAATATCATTCCTAGGGCTGAAGTTTTTTTAGCAAATTTATGACTGAAATATTCCTGTACAGGGTATTTTTCTTGTATCCTTTCCCAATATAGTCCTTCATTTGAATGGAGATTATATTTATCTAATATTTTGCACTTTTCCTCTCCTAATTCTTCTCTCATAATCCTCTCTCTAATTTCTGGTCTTAAGTTTTTTAAAGTATCATTATCCAAAGAAATCTCCCCCTTAATACCATAAAACTATAACTCTGTTAAATATATAGTTCTTACCTTAATTCTAATAATAATTCTCTTTGATTTCCAATACTAATTATTTATCAACAGCATATCATCTATAAATTTTTTAAATAAGCAAAAATATAATATCATAATCCAAGCTATTTAGAATATAATGCATTTAAAAAATCTTCTAATTGATAAAAAATAATCCCTACAATAAGGTTGTCCTTATTGTAGGGATTATTTTCATGATTTTAAAGCTTTAGTTTAATAGATTTTACTTTTATGCTACATTAATAATTACTGCTTTAAGGCATATGAAATAAAATAGCTAGTTATTTTTTAAGCTGTCTTAAATATTCCAAAAGGCTTACCAACTGGTAAGAACTCTTTTCCAAAATGTTTGTTTAAAACTGCAGCACCTGAACCATAAAATGAAAGCATAGAAATTATAAATTCAGAATATGCAGCAATCTCATGACCAAGCTCTGGCATAATTCCAAGGGAATTCATACTTAACCCTAAGAATAAAAAATCAATAAATAAAAAAATACTAAATAATACCTTATGAGTTTCCATAGCTCCAATAGTCATGAATATAGTAAATATTAAATACCCTAAAAATGCAAAGCCTAATTGCTTAGGATCTACTGATGTAGCAAGCTTTTCTCCAAATACTCCATTTTGGATTAACCATGTTAACGCCATTCCGAACCAGAAAAATGCGTATCCACCAAAAGCTGTTGCTCCAAAAGTATTGTTATGCTTAAAATCATTAATGCAAGCAAATAATTGTGCAAAAGCTCCTAAAAATATTGCCCAAGGTAATATTAATGATACTCCTTGAGTAATCCCAAGCTTCTGTGAAGAAGCTACAAGTGTAATCATTGCTAATCCAAAAAGTCCTAATCCAGATGGATCAGCAGTAACTATTTTTACTTCTTTTGATTCATTCATAAGTTTTCTCCTTAGATTTAATTTAAATTTTATTAAATATTATAACTAAAAAATTTTATCAAAGAAAATTTATCATGTCAATTCAAAAAATAAAAATATTAAGCTTATATATGATTTTAATTCCCATAGGAAAGTTTTTTTGAGAAATTAAGATAATTAAAACTCCAATGTCAAAACATTGGAGTTCTTTAAATAAATTTTATTTTAGAAATGTAATTTTTATATCTTTTAATAAACAGCAAATTCACTTTCTTTCATATTGTTATCTTCACATATTTTAATATCTGCCCCTATAGAGGAAAATGTCTCTATAATATTTTCATATCCACGTTCTATATGCTCTATACCAGTTATATAAGTAGTACCTTCAGCCGCTAACCCTGCTAGAATAAGAGATATTCCAGCTCTAACATCACTAGCATGAACATGTGCTCCTCTTAATTTACGATTACCTGGAATTACGAAGCCCTCCTCTTGAATTATAATATCTGCTCCCATTTTATTTAATTCAAAGCAATGATTAATTCTATTGGGATAAACAATATCTTTTATCATACTATGGCTATTTGCTTCTACAAGCATTGCTGTTAATGGTTGTTGAAGATCTGTAGCAAACCCTGGATACATAGAAGCTTTTACATTTACTCCTCTTAAATTACCTTCTTTAATTGCTCTTATATAATTTTCCCCTGTTTCAATATGTAATCCTGTTTCTTCAAGCTTAGCTACACAAGATAATAAATGCTCAGGTATAATATTTTTCACTGTAATATTTCCTCCAGTAATTCCAGCAGTCATTAAAAAAGTTCCTGCAATTAATCTATCTGGAATAACGCTATGATTGCATTTTTTAAGCTCATTTACTCCCTCTATAACAATTGTACTAGTACCTGCTCCTTTAATATTAGCTCCCATTTCATTTAAAAGAACAGCTAAATCTACAACTTCAGGATCTCTTGCAGCATTTTGTAATATGGTTTTTCCTTTTGCTCTAGCTGCTGCAAGCATAAGATTAATAGTAGCACCACTAGAGATTATATCAAAAAATATCTCAGCACCCTTTAACTCTTGTGCTTCTACTACATAATAGTCATTATAAAATTTAAAATCTGCTCCTAAAGCTTTTAATCCTTTAATATGCTGGTCAATAGGTCTACTTCCAAAGTTATCTCCTCCAGGATAGCCTAAAGTAACTTTTTTAAATTTTGAAAGTAATGCTCCAATAAAGTAATAAGATGCTCTATAAGCGGAAGCTTTTTTAGGGTCAATTTCAGCTCCTAATATATTTGTTGGGTTAAGCAATAAATAATCTTCTTTACTAATTATATTAAATCCAATATCTCTACTTATATCTTCTATCAAAGCTACATCAGAAATATGGGGTACATTTTTAAGTATAATTGGTTCATCACTCAAACAGCATGCTGCCATTAATGCAAGTGAACTATTTTTAGCTCCTGGTATATTCACACATCCATTTAAATGTTTTTTCCTTTTAAGCTCTATCCATCGCATATAAAAAACCATCCTTAATTGTATTCTAATTTCCATTATATTATACCATCTAACTTCAGGTTTGTTAATATTTGTTAACAATTATAGATTTTTATTAATATCTTTTACTTTTTATTCATTTTTCTTATCTTTATTATTTTTATTTAACATATGTTTTTATAATTAGTAAAAAATTAATTTTAACCACAATTGTGAATTATTTAAATCAGTCATAGGGTATGTATTTAAGTAGGAAGGTATTCATATGAATGTAAAACTACATAGTATTAATCGGAAAAATTAAAAAACCTATAAGAATTGCTTCTTATAGGTTATTTATTACTGTTTTAATTATCTTTGGAATCCTCTGTTTTGTTTTCTAGCTCTTCTGCACTCAGGGCATCTTTGTGGCTCGTTTTCGAATCCTTTTTCTTTGTAGAATTCTTGCTCTCCCTCAGTGAAAACAAATTCTTTTGAACAATCTTTACATACTAAAGTTTTATCTGCCATTTTAAACATTTCTCCTTTTTATTTATATTAAGATTTAAAAAACGATTTACTCTATACACCTAAAAAGGGAATGTTTTAATCATATTAAATCTTTATGTTTCAGTTATTTAACTGATAACTTCTTTAGTTTATCATCTTTCTTTATATAAGTCAACACCTCTATAAAATAATTTAATAAATATTTTTACAGTACTGCTGCTTCTACCATAATTTTTCAAATTCTCTTCTGTAATCGTCACACTTTGCTCTTGACTTAAAACCAACTTACTTCTAGAATTAAGTTAACTTGGTACACTTGGAGGTAAGCTTATGTATGAAAATTATTCAATGCCTATATATCAAAAAATAGCTTTGGATATAGCCAGTGGCATATATAAAGGAGATATTGAGGAAGGAAAAAAACTATATGGCCGCTCTACTTTAGCAGGAAAATATAACGTTTCTCCTGAAACTATAAGAAGAGCAATAAAACTTTTAGAAGATGTGAATGTAGTTCAATCATCTAAAGGAAGTGGCATAACTGTTCTTTCAAAAGATAATGCTTTTAAATTTATAAATAAATTTCAAAATATAGAAAGTATTGCTTCTTGTAAGACTACCCTTGCGGATTTAATTGCTAAAAAGCGAAAACTTGAAGACGAGATAATGGAAACTATAAATAAAATAGTAGACCACTCTGGCAGATTAGGCAATACAACTCCAGTAACACCCTTAGAAGTAAAAATTCCTGATAACTGTAAGCTAATCGGTAAATCTATTTCTGAAGCTAAGTTTTGGCAAAACACAGGAGCCACTATTGTAGGGATAAAAAGAATGGGTTCCCTTATACTTTCCCCAGGCCCCTATGCAACCTTTAATGAAGGTGATGTGCTTTTACTTATAGGTGATGAAAAAGTATATAACTCTGCAAAAATATTTTTATCCGATGATTAGAAAGTAGATCCAACTTAAAGTTGGACATGCTTTCTAATCATCGGATATTTTAATTTAATTCACAACTTAATTCAATTCACAATTCACACTCTTATTAATTAATAATTAAAAATGAAGAATGAAGAATTTGTGGATACTTCTCCTTTACAGGAGAAGTTATGAATTGATTTATTTTTAAAGTGACATAGTCACTTTTCTTTAAAAATCTATTCAAAGAAATTAATTCATTAAGAATTAATTTCCTCCGTAATTCTTCATTCTTCATACTTCATTCTTAATTCTTATAAGCTATTCATTGTTAGATTTCCATTGATTAAATTCCCCAGAGGTGAAAAAAGTGGCGAACAATGTTCGCCGCTACAATAAATCTACTTAAAAATTATTTTGATAAAACTCATTTCCACATTAATCCTCAATTTATTTTGATATTAATCCCTGTTCTATTAAGAAATCTTTAGCTACTTTTTCAGGTGATTCTCCAAGTTTATCTACTTTATAGTTTAAATCTCTCATTGTATCATCATTTATTTTACCTGAGAGCTTGTTCATAACTTCTTCAAGTTCTGGATGTTTTTTTAATGTTTCTTCTCTTATTATAGGTACTGCATAATATGGTGGAAAAAAGCTTCTATCATCCTCTAACACCTTCAAATCAAAAGCTTTTAACAATCCATCTGTTGCAAAAGAATCTATAACATCACTTTTCTTATTACCTATTGCAGTATATCTTAGTCCACCATCTACAGGTTTTATATCTTTAAAATTCATATTATAGTCTTCAGTAAGACCTAAATATCCATCATGTCTATTAGCAAATTCTATAGTCGGACCTATTACTAACTCATTACTTACCTTTGCTAAATCTGAAAAACTCTCTAGATTATATTTCTCAGCTGTATCCTTAGTTACTGCTAACACGTAAGTATTATTAAATCCAATAGGATCAAACCATTTTATATTATATTTATTCTTGTATTCTTTTGATACTATATCATAAGCTTTATTTGGATCATTTATTATATCTTTTTTCAATATGTTAACAAGAGCTGTTCCTGTGTACTCTACATAGGCATCAACTTCTCCAGCAGTTATGGCGCTAAAAGCAATATTAGTTCCACCTAGATTCAATTTCCTCTCAACCTTCAAATCAGTATCATTTTCAATTAAATCTGCTAACATATTACTTACTATAAGTTGTTCTGAGAAGTTTTTAGAGGCGATAACTATTTTATCGTTATTTCTACTAAATGCAAAAATAGTACCTGACACAATTGCTATTAATACTAAAGCCGCTATTAAAGGATTCTTATTAGATTTCTTTCCATTAGATACCTTCTTTATTTTCATTGTACCATCAGCCATCTTAATTCCGCTAGGTGCTACCATTTTTTCTACTTTTCCAACTATGAAGTCAATTACTAAAGCTAATATACAAGCAGGTATGGCTCCAGCTAAAATCATATAGTTGTTTACTGTTTGTATTCCTGAGAACACCATATATCCTAATCCACCTGCACCAACAAAAGCTGCTATAGTCATAAGTCCAACTGCTGTTACTGTAGAAATTCTTATTCCTGCCATTATTATTGGAAGAGCTAAAGGAATTTGTATAAGTCTAAGGATTTGGCCTTTTGTCATACCTATTGCCTTTGCAGCTTCTAGCATATCTGGATTTATATTAGTAAGTCCTGTGTAAGTATTCTTTATTATAGGTAATAAAGAATATAGCACTACCATTAAAATAGCTGGTTTACTACCTATTCCTATCGCAGGAATCAAAAATCCTAATAGTGCTAAACTTGGTACAGCTTGAATAATACTTGCTAACATAAGTATTGGTTTAGAAACTTTTTTAACCCTTGTTATTAATATACCTAACGGAATTCCAATTAATATAGCAATAAATACTGCAAATACTGTAAGCTCAATATGTTCTAATAAAAGTTGAAAAATTTGACCTTTTTTATCTACTAAAAATTCTAAAAAACCTTGCACTAAGCATTCACCTCCATGTCTATGAATTGCTCACTCAACACTGAAATTAAACTGCTTCTAGTAACTAATCCTACAAGTTTATCTTCATTATTTACAACTGGAACATATCCAATTTCATATTTATTCATAATTTCTAATATATCTATTAAGTTGTCATCATCATGTACACGTATAACGTTATTTTCCATAACATCTTCAAGTTTTAAAACCATATTCGGATTTTTCTTTATACTCTTTAATGTAACTAATCCATTTAAAGTTCCACTTTTATCAGTTACTAATAAGCTATCTACCTTCTTACTTCTCATAATTTCAATTCCTTGAAGAATTGTTCTCTTACTGCTTATTCTAACTGGGTCTTCAATCATAATATCCTTAGCTTTTATATACTCAGGATTATTCCAAATTTTATTCTTCCCTATAAATTCTTCAACATATGTTCCTATTGGATTTCTTAATATGTTTTCTGGAGTATCATATTGTAATATTTCTCCTCCACTCATAATGCAAATTTTATCAGCAAGTTTTAAAGCCTCATCCATATCATGTGTTACAAATACTATAGTCTTTTTAACTTCTTGATGAAGATTAAAAAGTTCTTCTTGAAGATCACTTCTAGTTATTGGGTCAAGAGCACTAAAAGGCTCGTCCATTAGTATTATTTCTGAATCTATAGCAAAAGCCCTTGCAACACCTACTCTTTGCTGTTGTCCTCCACTTAATTCACAGGGATATCTATCTATAAACTTATCGGGATCTAGTCCAACCATCTCCATAAGTTCTTTAGTTTTAGCTTCAATCTTATTATCATCTAGCTTTTGTAACTTTGGTATTAACTCTATATTTTCCCTAACAGTCATATGAGGAAATAATCCTGTTTGTTGAATTACATACCCTATTCTTCTTCTTAATTCAATAGGATTTTCACTTTCTATATTTTTTCCATCTATAAAAATTTCTCCTGATGTAGGTTTTATAAGTTTATTTATCATTTTTAATAAGGTGGTTTTACCACATCCACTAGAACCAATGAAAACTACAAACTCACCTTTATCTATTTTTAGATTTATATTTTTTAAAACAGATGTATCTTTATAAGATTTTTTTATATTTTTAAATTCTATCATATTTTTCCTCCTTTTCTCCAAAATATTTTACAATTCTGCAAAAGCAACAACTTAATTGTAGCATAGAGTTGTTACTTTTGCAAAATTCATTATGTGGGTAAGTAAAGTTTTATGGTGGTAATATTGTAAAGTTTGGTACTTGCTTCGAAAATTTACGTTAACATAATAAAATTGAAATCTATAAGAATTCTATAGTTCTCATAGGCTAAATTTAAAATATATCTTACACTCCTTTAAAATTATTCTGCTGGAGCTACAAAGGTTCTACTTGCCAATTCTTGATCTAATAAGTATAAAGAAGGTCCTTCTACAAGTTTTAATTTAGAAATAACTAAATTTACAGTTGCTTCTTCTTCTATTTGTTCATTATTGAACCACTCAAGGGCACTAACAGTAGCATAGTCCTTTTCTGCCATAGCCATATCAGTAAGATTATAAAATCTTTTGGTGACTAATTGCTCATGTTTCAATGTTTCATCAAATATTTCTTGTAAAGAATTGAATTTTGTTTTAGGTGCTGGAATCTCTTTTAGTTCTACGGCAGCACCTCGTTGATTTATATAATTAAATAGCTTCATAGCATGAAATTTTTCTTCTTCATTTTGTACCAAAAACCAATTCGCAAAACCATCTAAATTTTCATTATAGCAATATGCTGCCATAGATAAATACAAATGAGCTGAATAAAATTCGTAATTGATTTGATCATTTATTGCTTCGATTAACTTCTCACTAAGCATAAGTACACCTTCCTTTCTCTTATTAGTATCTGATTAGATTTCTTTTATATATAAACCTAATCAGATATAAATATTTTTAATTTTTGTTATTTATCGATGCTTTTTAATTATAACTGCTCCTAAACCTATCATTAATATTCCTATACCTAATATTGATTGAGATGAGAACATGTTACCTGTTTGAGGTAGTAGCATATCGATATACATTTTATCTTTAAATACTGTGTTTACTCGCTCTGCAACTAAAATATCCTGTATAGCTGCATCAAAAGGTTCATAATATTTTTCAATGTAACTAGCTAAATTAGTGCTAATATCAATGTCAATATTTGAAATTTTATTTGATTTTGGTGTTTTTACATAAAATTCTCTATCTATAATCACTGTATCACCAACAGCTTCTCCGCTACCATATACCAATGTTGCATTTTTGTTTAGTAAATTTATTTTTATGTCTTCAATTCTTTCGATATCTCCCTGTATTTTTATTGGTCCAAAATAGTTAAATCCTTCCTTCTCAAAGGCAATTTTATTTATGTTGTCTTTGTTATATTGAAAAGTAATCAAACTTTCTTTTTTATTTTCTTCTGCTTTACTTATAAGATATTTAACCCCTTGTAATATTCTCTTATCTGGTATATCCTCTTCTACTGAAAATTTTATTATATCTCTATTAGCTTCTGTATAATGCCAAAGAGCTAATTGAGTTACTGCATAAGCTTCTTCTAAAGAATAATAGTTTCTTTCATCAAGTCCAGATTTTTGTGATAGCGTCTCTGGACTAACAACTGGAAAACCATTTACAAAAACCTTATTTAGTTTATTTTTATCTATACTACTTGATATTTCTCCTAATTTATATTCTGTTCCATTATAGGAAGGATATTTTTTATACATATCAATACAATAAGCATATAGTCCTTTATTTTCCTTACTGGTTATTATAAGAATTGTATCCTCTCTAATTCTTTTACCATTTTTCACATAAGAAAAATGCACATTAGCACTTTCTTGAGTAGGTCTTTTGGAAATAAACTCTCTTGTGGCATCTTGTGCTTTAACAATATTACAGCTGAAAACAAAGGCTACTAAAAATATTGCCAAAAATCTTTTTAGTTTTTTCATCTTTTCATCTCCTAAATAATTAATTGATTCTTAATAAAATTTTTCACATGTATTTTAATGAATAAGGTAAGTCATATTTCTGTTGTAAACATCGATAAAACTTTGCTAATAAATATGTTTTTTTTATTATTAGTTATATGTAAAGTAATTATTCCTAAAACTTACCTCTTCCCCCTAAAGTAAATAAAAAAGTAACTCTTACCTTGCTTAAGTAAAAGTTACTTTTAAAATTTTTTCAAATATTAATGATTTTCCTATTATTTTTTTTATAAATATTTACTAACTGTGCCATATTAAAGTTTTATTTAAAACTAAATATTTTCATGGTTTATTGACTTCTGCTTAATGGGTAAAGTAATTATAAAGTTACTTCCTTCATTTATTTCGCTTATTACTTTTATATTTCCACCATGCAATTCAACTAATGATTTTACTAAGGTAAGACCTATTCCACTACCTATTTTCTGCTTTGATATATCATTATCTGCTTGTCCAAATCTATCAAATATTATTTCATGATATTCTTTTGCAATACCAGCGCCGGTATCTTTTACTGATATTTCAATAAAATCCTCTTTGTCATATATATTAACCCATATAGTTCCGCCTTCTTCAGTAAATTTAACAGCATTAGATATTAAGTTTATAATGCATCTTTCTATATCTCTGGCATCACATTCAATAAATTTCTCTTCAACTTCTGGATCTATTATAAGCTCTATACCGTTACTTTCTACAAACTCTTTCATAGATAATGCTATGTCTTCTACTAAATATATAATATTTTCCTCATCAATATTTAATCTATAGCTTCCAGATTCAATTTTTGAGGTATCTATAAGTTCATTGATAGTATTTAAAAGACTATTAGAATTACGCTTTATTATACCCATATATCTACTTAATGTATCTTTTTCGAATATAACATCCTCCTTACACATCTTTTCAAATAATTGAACTGCAGATAATATTACATTTAGCGGACTTCTAAGCTCATGAGATAAGTTAATAAAGTACTTATTTTTAAACTGTTCATTTTTTATGAGCCTGTTATACAACTTATCATTTTCTTCAAGTTTATTGTTTAGCTGAATAGTTCTTTGTTTTACTAAACTTTCAAGTATGCTTACATAGTTCCAAACTACGTATATAACTACTAGAATTAATAAAGTATATAATAGATATGCCCACCAAGTTTTCCAAGGAGGCCTTAAAACTGTAATAGGTATTTCTGTAACCTCACTCCATATGCCATTACTATTCCTTGCCTTTACTTTAAAAGTATATTTTCCATGCTTAATATTGGTATAGTTAGCATAATTTCTATACTTCGAATATACCCACTTCTTGTCAACGCCTTCCAATATATAGGCATACCTTGTTTTAGTTGGATTTTCATAATTTGGTAAGAAAAAATCTAAAGAAAAATTCTTTTGATTATGATTAAGCTTTATTTCATTTCTAATATTGATAGGTTTACCATTTATAGAAAAAGACTCTATCACCACTTTAGATGAATAATACTTTTTCGATAAATCCTCTGGATAAAAACTATTTAATCCATTTACCCCTCCAAAAAACATTTCTCCTGACTTACTTTGAAAATATGAATACCCATTAAATTCATTGCTTTGCAACCCATCGTTAATGTTAAAATTTATAATTCTATTATAATATACATCTATTTTGGCCAATCCACCATTTGTACTTACCCATGGGTTACCAAGTTTATCTATTAGAACTCCGTAAACATAATTATTACAAAGACCATCATCTTCAGTATATCTAATAAATTCTTCTTTTTCTTTATTAAATTTATTTAAACCATAATGAGTTGCAATCCATAAGTTTCCATCTTTATCTTCTGCTATGGATTCTATACTATTATTACTAATGCTGTTGCTATTTTTTTTATCATATTTATAATTCTTTATCTTATTAGTTTTTCTATTAAATTTGATTAGTCCACCTTCTACTCCACAACCCAGCCATAAAGCCCCATTAGAATCTTCATAAATTGAAGAGATGTAATAGTCTTTTACTCCATTACTACTAAATAACCAATTGTAATTAGTAAATTCCTCTTTTTCCTTATCAAAAGAATCTAAGCCATGACGTGTACCAATCCATATAATTCCTTTACTATCTTCGTATACATATCTTACTTCATTGTTTATTAAACTATTTTTATTGTTGTTATTATTGAAGTATCTAGTAAATTTTTCTGTAGTCTTATCAAATTTATTTAATCCATCACTAGTAGCCATCCATAAATCGCCATCTCTATCTTCAGTAATTGACCAAATGCGATTATTGCTAATGCTTTCATCATTATTAGGATCATTTGTATATTGCCTTACTTCTCCATTATTTCTATTAATAGAATTGAGCCCTCCACTATTAGTGCCAACCCATATTACATTTTCGTTATCCACATATATTCCATTTATCATATTGTCATTTAAGCTATCTTTTTCAGTTTCATTCTTCCTGTAATGGTTAAACTTGGAATCAGGATTGAGCATGCTTATACCGCTGTATGTTCCTATCCAAAGCATACCAGCTTTATCTTCATATATATTTAACACATTATTATCTATTAAACTATCTGAATCATAATATTTATTTTTATATGTAAAGAAGTCATCAGTATCCCTATTGTATTTACTTAATCCATTTTCTGTCCCTATCCATAAAGTTCCTATACTGTCCTGAAAAATACTTTGAATAGAGTTAGATTGTAATTGATTCTTTTTATTGCCGCTTTTATAATGCGTAAATTTATTAGTTTTTTTATTATATTTGTCTAATCCACCTCTAAAAGTACCTATCCAAATATCTTTATTTATATCTTCATAAATTTTAGCTATATAATCATTACTAATACTATTTGTATTTAAACTGTCATGGGTATATCTTGTAAATAAATTTTTTTCAGCATTAAAACTATTTAATCCATTCTTAGTTCCAACCCAAATTAGTCCATTACTATCTTCATATAATGAAGTAATAAAATCATGACTTAAACTATTATTATCATTTTTATCAAAGAAATATCTTATAAAGGTATTTGTTTTTTTATCGTATTTATTTAACCCCTTATCCGTTGCAACCCATATATATCCTTTACTATCCTCCATAACATCCCATACATTATAAGATGATAAACTCTTAATATTATGAGGGTCATTTACATACCTAGTAATTTCATTTGTATAGGTATCTAACCTATTTAATCCCTTAGTAGTACCTACCCATAAAAAGCCCTCGTTATCTTCTATAATTGAGTTTATGTAATTAGATGTTAAGCTGTTATCATCATTAAGGTTATACTTATAAACTTTAAATTCGTGACCATCAAATCTATTCAATCCATCTGTTGTGCCAAACCACATATAGCCTTTACTATCTTGAAAAATACACTCTACGGAAGATTGAGATAGGCCCTCCTTAATAGTTATTCTTCTAAACTTAAAGTTATTTTCTATAGCTTGTACAAGAAATTCATTAAAAAATAAGCTGAAAATTACTGCAATAACAAATATATTTATTTTTTTTATTTTTTTAATCATTTTACCTCCAATTATAGAATTATCATTCTAAAAATATTTTCCCATAATATATATAAATTTACAATAGCATATATTACAAAAAGCGACATTTAATAGCTAAAAATCCTCATAAAATTAATTATAAAATGCTTTTTTTAATTAAAAATTAAAATTTAAAGAATTTAAATCAAAAAAATGGATAAATATAGATATGTCACTTCTAAATTCAATCTATGAATTCATAAAATTGTGCTATTAAATTATTTAAGTTTACATCAACATAAAATTGAGAGTTGATGATTGACAATGGACAATTATTGATATTTTTCTTTTATAAGAGAAATTTTCAATTGACTTCTTTTCATGTGACACAGTCACTTTTATTAAAAATCTATT
>NZ_DKLM01000155.1:0-12143 GCF_002455975.1 Clostridium sp. UBA6640 | reverse complement strand
CCATAATTCTTCATTTTTCATTAAGGAATCCTATATAAATGTATTGCTTCTAATACAAAACTCCACCTTTTTAAGAAGATAGACTTCTAAAAAGGTGGAGTTCACAGTTTTCTGTTTTCTCTAGTAATATTTATATAATTTAAAATTTCTTAATACCTTCACTAATATTGTTTATTTTAATTAATTTTAAAGCATCTTTCGCTGATATTTCTGTTACCAATTCTAATTTATCAATGTATTTTAAAATACTTTCGCTTATTTGAATGTTGGTAGTAGATGAGACTTTAATTCTTTCTATAAAACTTTTTACCTTTACGGTTTTAATTTTATAGTCAAATATCGAAAGTATCTTTAAATTGAATAGTGTTAAATAAATATCTTTATTATCTTCCCACTGATCATAAGTATTTATATTAGTAAATATATCTTTTATAGTATTATTTATTTCTTGATTAATTTTTTCTATATTTTCTTCATATATAAATGTAATGGAATCTATCTCTATAAAACATATAGACAATTGTTTTATTATAGAATCTTTTATGTTTTCCGATTGCTCTTCATTAAATAGAAAATTTAACTTTGAAAAACTGATATTTTTTAAAAATATATTTTTAAAGTATATTATGAAACTTTCAAAATCCTCTGAGTTATTTCCTAATTCTATTTGAAATAACATTCTAAAAAACAAATTCCACTGAAAGTCAGTATTGATTGACTTTAATATTGCGGTGCCAACAGTATCACAGAACTCATCTTTGAATCCTACTTCCCTTTCAAATTCTATTTGAGAATTAAAGTTCATATCATCTTTTCCTATAGCATTTAATCTAGATAAAGTTTTTAATAAAGTTTCATTATAGTCATCTAAATCTTCTGCATTGTTAGTTCTAAATATATATTTTACTATGGCATCACAGGACTTTTTAAAATCTACAATTAACCCTATACTCTTTTTCATTTGCGTAGAAAATATATCATAGATTATTTTAGACAGTACAGTTTCTAATTGAGCTTTCCTAACTGTTGGATTAATAGTATTAAACTTATTCACTTGATCATATATAAGTAAAAGTTGATTATCTATCATAGAAAGGTTTTTCTTAATTGCTCCCATTATATTTTTATAAAACTCATCAACTAACATATAATTATTATTTTTATATATTATTTTATGCTCTATTTCACCCCAAAATATATTAACTAAAGATTTGATTTGAAGTTCAAAATTGAATTTTTTATCATTATATTCATAGAAACCATCTATTCTAAATATCTTAAATCCATTTTTCTGCTCTTGCGGTTGTTTATCTGATAATTTTAATTTTATATTTTTCTTTGATGGACTATAATAATAACCTTCTTCATCTATTTCCGTAAAATGTGTTTTAATTACCTTGTATATTTTATTTTCATCCTCAATAAACCTACATTCAATTCTAATTCCTATTAAATCTGAAAGGTTAGAAAAAAACTCCTCTACAGTACTATATTTTTTATAATAATTATTTCTAATAATCTTTTCTTTTAGACTACTAATAGACTTTACTCTAGAATTAATGTTTAGAACTCCTTGATCTTCTTCCATTAACATTTCTTCAAAATAATGCTCTATATCTTCACATAGGTTATCTAAATGGGTTTCTATATCTTTAAAATATGTAATAGAATCATCAATAAATTGAAACATCTTTAATTCCATAACCATCCTCCTGAGTTTTGTAACCAATATTCTTCATATTACAAGTTTACCATAAAAGCATTTAGAATTTAAACTTAATAAAAAATCCTATTTTAAAGTATCTATATAATGTTATAGTTTTTCTTTTTAATCATAATCTTACATCTCAGAGATTAAAAATAACTATATATTTTCAAATAACTACTTTGACAATTATAAGTTTCACATATTAAAATTATGTTTTACCACTTATACTTAATAATCACTATTATAACTTCTATAGTAAATGCAAATTTATATTTAAATACTATAAGTTTTATAATATAATTAATTTAATTGTAAATTTCTTGAATTAACGTAATTGACATATCACTATAATTTTAAAATAGCTTTTATCTTTATATATCAAAGAAAGAGGCTTTTTATATTTTATAATCAAAATATATAGGAGGACTTATTTATGAAAAAATTATTTAACAGCTTAATATTTAAGCTAATTCTTGCCGTTATAATAGGCCTTTTAGTTGGACTCAATTCTCCAGCTAGCTTCATACACATTATTGTTACCCTAAAATATATATTAGGGCAAATAATATTCTTTGCTGTGCCACTAATTATAATAGGATTTATTGCTCCATCAATAGCAAAACTCAAAAGCAATGCATCAAAATTGCTAGGATTTGCAGTATTATTAGCATATCTATCATCTGTTGGAGCAGCAGCATTTTCATCATTTTTTGGATATGTTTTAATTCCAAAATTGTCCATAATTCCCGTTACTGAAGGATTAAAAGAACTTCCTGAACTAATATTTAAATTGGATATCCCTCCAGTTATGTCAGTGATGAGTGCTTTAGTACTTTCAATATTGATTGGACTTGCAACAGCTTGGACAAAAGCTGATTTATTTGAAAAATTGCTTGATCAATTCCAAGGCATAGTTTTAAGTATAGTAAATAGAATCGTTATTCCTATACTTCCTATATTTATAGCATCTACATTTGCTACTTTAGCTTATGAAGGTTCTATAACAACACAATTACCGGTATTTATAAAAGTCATAATTATAGTTCTAATTGGACATTTTATTTGGCTTACAGTATTATATCTTATCGCTGGTCTTATATCAGGAAAAAACCCATGGCAAGTACTTAAAAATTATGGACCTGCATACTTAACAGCTGTTGGAACTATGTCCTCAGCAGCTACTTTACCAATGGCTTTAAAGTCAGCAAAAAAATCTGATGTATTAAGAGAAGATATAGTGGATTTTGCAATTCCATTATGTGCAAATATTCATCTTTGTGGCTCAGTATTAACAGAAGTATTCTTTGTTATGACAGTATCACAAATACTTTATGGACAGTTACCTTCTGTTTCATCTATGATACTATTTATTCTTTTACTTGGTGTATTTGCTATAGGGGCTCCTGGAGTTCCTGGTGGGACTGTAATGGCATCTCTTGGATTAATAATAAGTGTTCTTGGATTTAATGAAGCAGGAACAGCTCTTATATTGACTATATTTGCTTTACAAGATAGCTTTGGAACAGCATGTAATATAACTGGCGATGGAGCTTTAGCTCTCATGCTTTCAGGAATTGCTGAAAAGAAAAATTATGCTAAATAAAGTTTATAACTATTAGAAATAATTATTTTCTTAAATTTATATATAAAAAGCATTAAGTTTTCATTTAAACTTAATGTTTTTTTATTTTAATACTATTAATTAATATTCTATTTATCAAATACTCCACCAGTTTTTTTACTACTTTTTCCCTTCCTTAGCTGTCCCATTGACTTTTCTGCTCTTTGTGTACCATTTTGCTTTGAACTCTTATTTTTCTTTTCTTCAATAATTTTTTTCATCATTTCAATATTTTTATTTGTCATATAATATTCTCCTATTATTTAATTAAGATTTTAAAGTAAATAAATTTGACCTTCATAAATTTCATGTCTTTTAATACACACAAATTATTATATTAAAAAAATTAAAATTAATCATCTATTAATTTTCACTATAAATCACCGACTTCCATTTATCTACATAATGAATCTTAAGAATTCTTAAGGTTTTATTATAATTTTCTTAAACTATCTTTCTTAAAATCAAAATATATTAGCATTTAGCTAAATATTTAAAGTTATTTTCAATAAACAATTTTGAATGTTGCTCTTAGTGCAAAATGAAGATTATCTAATTTAAGGAGGAATAGTTTTGAAAAAATTGCTTAGAGAGGTATTATACACAATAATTATAATTTTAGGCATTGTTGGAATGGCCCAAGCAGCAAATAAATTAAATATTTCAAGTGAAGTAAGTGTTGAAAAAAATTCTGATGATATTTTAGTATTGGTAAATAGAGAACATTCGTTAGATAAAAATTATAAACCTAACGATTTAATAAAACCTAATGTAAGATTTTTTTCAGATATGACGAAAGAAGAGAAACTAATGAGAAAAGAAGCTGGTGGATCAGGGCTTGGTTTAGCTATAACAAAAAATATCATTCAATTACACAATGGAAAAATAGCTACGTATAGCGATGAAGAAAAAACTATATTTAAAGTAAAGTTACCGCTATTAGATTTAACAAATTAATCATAATCAGTATAAAACTTACACTTATTTGTTAACTAATGTAAGAATTTATAAATATATTATATAAATATTATATTATTTAATATACTTTGTAGAATGAAGGATTTTCCTATTGATTGGTGGAATACATTACCCTTAACCATGTATAGAATCATAGGAGGATGATCGAAGTGAGCCTAGAATATCTTATTAACTTAATACTTCCTTATATTATTCATTTTTTAGAATTAATAGGAATTATTATAGTTGTAATTTCTGCACTTAAGGGATTTTATCAGTATATAAAAAGCTTATTTAATCCAAGTACTAATTTAATAAAAGTAGATTTTGCTGAAGCTTTAGCACTTGCTTTGGAGTTTAAGTTAGCAGGTGAGATATTAAAAACTGTACTTATAAGAACCCTTGATGAAATGTATATTTTAGCTGCGATAATTTTATTAAGAGCAATATTAACCTTTGTTATTCATTGGGAGATTAAGTTTGATAAAAATCATCATGCTGAACAACAAAATAGCGAAGTTTAAAATACTTTTTAAAAAATTTTGTTAAAATTAAAAACCTATTAACCTTTAGAAAGTTAGTAGGTTTTTTACTATTTTATCTATATAAATAAACCTACTATCTTTTTCATGTGAAAGATACTATGTTCATATAAGGATGGATTAATGGAAATAAAAATATATTTGTTAACATTGTTTTTTATGACTCATAGCATATTTTGCTAAATTATTAGCTGTAAATTTACCACTATAAAGAGCACCTTGTATCCATGCATGGTTAACAGAAGCATGTTCTCCAGCAAAGAATATTCTTCCATTATACTCTGGTTGCAAAATATCATAGGCAAATAATTGTTTCTGTCCTGGTGCATTTACAGCAAAAGCACCTCTAAAATATGGCTCTGTATTCCAGTTAACACTTTTATACTCTTTTACTATATTGTCTAAATAACCATAAGGAAGTCCATGTACCTTTTCTACTTGCCTTTTAGTTAATTCAAATTTTGCTTCTTCTTTCATACCTGCTACACGAATAGAATCTAAGGATAAGCTATAACAAGCTAGCAGTATACCTGGTTCTTCTGGGCAATAGACCTGTCTAACTGCATGATCAGAAGGATATATGATTGACTGAATTGCTTCATCAGTATAAGATACTCCCCCTAATATACCACCATAGTACTCATCATCTTCCCAAAAACGTCTTTTGCAATAAAAGTAGGTTTTAAGAGAGTCTTCATAAGTAAGTTCTTTAATAGCTTGCATTTTTCTAGTACTAAACACGGGAGCTATATCTACTTCCCTTAAAGTACTGAAAGGAATAGCGCATATTACATAATCAAAAGTTTCCATATAGGTTCTATTATTGTCCGTATCCTTATATTCAATAGATACTCTTTCATTTTTATTACTAGTTTTATATATTCCAGATACTACACAACCTGATTTCCATTTACATGTTCCTAGCATATATTGAGGTATGTTTTCATATTCTGTAGGCTCTTCACAAGTTAAGCTCCTATGGAATGCAAGTGGAAGATTAACCATACCACCATCAATTTGATACAAATAATTAAAAGTTACTGGATAATCTTCCTGCATTAATTCATTATAAGAGCTGTTAAATAGCGGTGATGTTAAAACATTAATTCCAGCTATTAACTCTATAGCACCTTGACTTAATTTATTCTTTTGCAATACTTGACGTATACTAAGGTTATCTAAATATTCATATGGTGAGCTATATTTAGGAAGTATCCTTAAAATATCTGTTCTTTCTTTTGGGGTTAAATTATTCATAGAAGAAATCATTCCATAATTATATAGCTCATCCCAAGGTGTATCTCTTTCCCATTTTCTTAAAGGAAATAAAGGATAGATATACTTCTCTATATTTTCACTGGTATTTCTTATCCTTCTGTTCCTAACAAGTAAAAATGTCATAGGATTATTTTGAACAAAAGGGTTGGTTTTTAAATTAAATAAATTTATATAATGCCATACAGTTTCATGAGATGCAGGTACTCTTATAGCCCCAAATTCTCCATATAATTTTTTAGCCTTATCAAAATAATAGGTATAGATTCTTCCACCAACTCTATCATTTAATGCTTCATAAATAGTTATATCTGCTCCTAATTTTCTTAATTCAAAAGCAGAACTTAAACCTGCGACACCTCCACCTATAATTCCTATCTTTACCCCTTTTAAGGATAATGGTGGAGCATAGTTTGTAATATCCGGTGGAGGGCTTAATAAGTTAATTACATTATAAAAATCCTCTGGTCTTCCGGCTTCATTTAATGATTCTTTAACCATCTCATGTCTTTGCTCATTTGTAGGATTGCTTGGATGTAATTTAAGCATTTCTACAGCCATTAATATTACCTCTTAAAATTTATTACATTAATATAATTATTAATGAACTCTTAAAGTATTACTAAAATATAGCGGAATAATTTAAAATTAAAAAATCGTGATATTTAATCACGATTTTTCATTGAATAATTTTAATAATTTATAATGCTTTTTGATTCTACTCTAAATCTTTAGAAGGTATTATTCTAAATTAATAGAGCCTCCTCTTTTTTGTTTTTTCATATCTCCATTCTTAGTCATTTCTGGTTTTTCACTTTTAGTATATTCCTTATTAGTCTTTTTTGCTTTTTTTGGTTCTCTATGGCTCATAAAGATTCTCCTTTGTGTAATAAATTTATTTGTTATTATCTTTTCCCTTAATATAAAATTTATTCCATAGCTTATTATTAAACTGTTTTGTATTAATATATTTTTATGTTTTAGTATATTGATTAATCTATTTAAAGATATTTTATAAACTTTTCCCTTAATTGCATATTCAATTATTAGAATTATGTATTTTAGGGGGAATGTTTATGTCATATACTAAAATTGATAATGTGGTTTTAAATTATAATATCTCTGATGGGGCTTTTAAGCTTCATTTTTTGCTTCAAAGCATGTGTTACGGAGACAAACTTCAATGCTTTCCTTCTCAAGGCTATTTAGCTAATATTTTAAGAAAATCTGTAAGAACTATTCAAAGATATTTAAATGAATTGATAACTGCAGGAATTATAAAAAAGCAAAGAAGAGGAAGCACTTCAAATCTCTATACTATAACTTTAAAGGTGGACCCAATAGAACATCAAAAAAATTCATTTTTTAAAAAGAATAAAAATGTCAAAAGCAAAAATATTAAAGCTAAAAAAGAAAGTCTTTGGAATAAGATACCTAGCAGAAATTATAATTTTGATTCCTTAGAAAAAATGCTTCTTGGAGACATAGAATTTAATAACTTCAACCTTTATAAATGATTTAATTTTTTTTCTATTGATATAAATCTTACATAGAAAAAGCTATTTTTTAAACCTATTTTAAATAGGTCTTTTTGTATTTTTTGAAAACTATTTATTTTATAAAACTTTATTAGGATTTACTATCCCCTTGCAGTATATTTTTTTAAAAGCCATAAATTATCCTATTTCTCCCTAGAACTTCTTATTTAAGAAAGAATGAATATATTTTGTCGCATTAAATACGTCAAGGATAATCTTCATCATGACATTAAGTACTTTTACTATAAGACACTAAGTAGTTAGGAATAATAACAAGGTAATAAGAAAAAGTTAATAAGGAAAACGTAATAACCTATAAGTATGTAATATGAAAACTTTAAATATATTATGGAAAGTAAATTTTATATAAAAGCAGCTTAAACTCTTGAAAATTTATGGTAAAAATTTCATTATGGAAATTAAAATCATGCATAATTTAAATTTTCATTAAGGAATCCTATATGATATTTCATAAATCTGCAAATAAGTAAGTAAAGTCTTTATTTTTTTCCATAATTGGTTTATGATTAAAGGTAAATGTAAATAAATATAGTAGAGATATTAACAACTATTAACTATGTTTGTTTTAGACATCTTAAAAAAATAACTTGCTAGTATATTAGCCTATTTTGCATCATATTCCGTTATCAATTTCTGCCTTATAGTACTACACTATTAATGAAATCTAACGATTTATCTAATATAAGGCATATGAGATAAAATAGACTAATATCTTTACCTTGTTGTTTTTCAGATGCTTTAAATAATTTAACAAGAGAGGTATGCATTATGTCGAACGAATTTAATTCATCTAACTTCATAAAGAACATAGTAATTGAAGATTTAAAAAATGGTAAGCATAAGGAGATAATAACTCGTTTTCCACCTGAGCCAAACGGCTATCTACATATTGGTCATGCTAAATCAATAATTTTAAACTTTGAGCTAGCTGACGAATTTAAAGGAAAAACTAACTTAAGATTCGATGATACTAATCCTATAAAAGAAGATACTGAGTACGTAGAATCTATAAAAGAAGATGTTAAATGGCTAGGATTTGACTGGGATAATCTTCATTTTGCTTCTGATTATTTTGAAGAAATGTATAATAGAGCAGTTCTTTTAATCAAAAAAGGTAAAGCTTATGTTTGCAACTTAAATCCAGAGCAAATTAGAGAATATAGAGGTACATTAACAGAGCCAGGAAAAGAGAGTCCTCACAGAAATAGAACTGTGGAAGAGAATCTAGACTTATTTGAAAAAATGAAAAATGGAGAATTCAAAGATGGTGAAAAGGTATTAAGAGCTAAAATAGATATGTCTTCTCCAAATATCAATATGAGAGATCCAATTATCTATAGAATTTCTCACTCTACTCATCATAATACTGGCAATAAATGGTGCATTTATCCAATGTATGACTTTGCTCATCCACTTGAAGATGCTATTGAAAGCATAACTCATTCTATTTGTACTTTAGAATTTGAAGATCATAGACCACTTTATGATTGGTTTGTTAGAGAATGTGAAATGGAGTCTGTTCCTCAACAAATTGAGTTTGCAAGATTAAATATAACTAATACAGTTATGAGTAAAAGAAAACTTAAAATGTTAGTTGATGAACATGTTGTTGATGGATGGGACGATCCAAGAATGCCAACAGTGGCTGGTTTAAGAAGAAGAGGATATACACCAGAGGCTATAAGAAACTTCTGTAGAGCTATAAGTGTTGCTAAAGCTAACTCTACGGTAGATGCTCAAATGCTTGAGTACTTCATAAGAGAAGACTTAAACCCAAAAGCTCCAAGAGCTATGGCTGTGTTAAAACCATTAAAATTAGTTATAACTAACTATCCAGAAAATGAAGTAGAGATGTTAGATATCGAAAATAACCCTGATGATGAAAATGCAGGAACTAGAAAAGTACCATTTTCAAGAGAATTATACATAGAACAGGAAGACTTCATGGAAGAGCCACCAAAAAAATACTTTAGGTTATTCCCTGGAAACGAAGTAAGATTAAAAGGTGCTTATTTTGTAAAATGTAATGAAGTTATCAAAGATGAAGATGGAAATGTTATAGAAATTCGCTGCACTTATGATCCAGAAACTAAAAGTGGTACTGGATTCACTGGAAGAAAAGTTAAAGGAACAATTCACTGGGTAGATGCTAAACATAGTATTCCAGCTGAGTTTAGATTATATGAGCCATTAATACTTGATAATGAAGATGGAGAAGATAAACATTTCTTAGAGCAAATCAATCCAAATTCTTTAGAAATACTTAAAGGTTTCATTGAACCAAGTGTTAAGGGAACTAAATCTCAAGATAAATATCAATTATTTAGACATGGTTACTTTAATGTAGATTCTAAATATTCTACAGAAGATGCAATAGTGTTTAATAGAATTGTTTCATTAAAAAGTTCATTTAAATTAAAATAAGGCATATGAAATAAAATAACTAATTAAAGGTGCGAAATATATTTTGCATCAGACAAGGAGACAGGTTTTCATGATAGTGTAGCTATCATGAAGTTCTGACGACGCAGTATGATACAAAATAGATGAGCATACTAACTAATTATTTTTTTGAATATGCCCTAATACAAAAGCAGTAGAGAAATTCTACTGCTTTTAATTTCTAATTCATCTTTTATCTACAAAAAATTCTCATTAAAGCTCTAAAAATTTATTAAATCTACTTCTAACTAAATCTTCACCCATGATTTGCATTATAGTATATAAATCAGGTGTATTCGCTCTATGAGTTAAAGCTGCTCTAACCACTCCAGCTACATCTGAAACCATACCTTTATAAGCTTCTGGTTCTTTCTTAAAGCTCTTTCTATCTGTAGCATAACCTAATTCTACAGCTACAGCTTTAAGATCTTCAAACCAAGTATCTTTATCTGTGTTGAAATTATAAGCTTTACTATAAGCTTCTATAACCCTTTTAGCTTCTTCTAGTTCAACATTCTTTGGAAACTCTATATTTTCTATAGCATCTTCCTCAAATAATTTATCAAAGAAGAAGAAAATTTTCTCTCTTACATCTTTCCATTTTCCAAAGTCTTTTCTTGGTTTTGGACCTTCTTTATCTATGTTAAAGATTTCTTTAGCCATTTCTTCATTAGTAGTCATTAAGTCATACATCTCTTTATCATATTCTTTAGCCCAATTTATATAGTAATCATATACTACAGGTGCTTTTAATCTGCAAATAACATTCTTACTTACATCATTTAATTTTATAGTATCAAATAATGCACCACTTTTGCCCATTTTTTCTAATTCTACCGGGAACTCTTTATAATCTGTAAAAGGATTTTCTTCTCTCCATACCTCAAAGTTTGAGTTAACGATGTTTAATAGATATTCAACTACTGAAACCATTGGATATCCTTCTTCACTATAATAACTAACAGCACTTTCTGGATCTTTTCTCTTACTTAATTTTCTCTTAGAGCTTCCATCAAGCTTCATTATAGTTGGTATATGGCAATATTCAGGTTTATCAAATCCAACAATATCAAATAGCTGAACATGCGTTGGAAGCGATGATAACCATTCTTCTCCTCTAATAACATGAGTAGTTCTCATTAATCCATCATCTACAGCATGAGCAAAATGATAAGTTGGAAGTCCATCAGACTTTATTATAACTATATCTTGATCATTTTCTGGGAAAGATATATTACCTTTAATTAAATCTTGAATTTCCACTCTATTTTCAATGTTTCCTGGAGATTTTAATCTTAAAATAAATTTTTCTCCCTTTTCAATTTTTTCTTTAATTTCTTCAAAGCTTAAATTTCTACATTTTGCCCATTTTCCATAATATCCTGGGTTAGCTTTGATAGATGTTTGTTCTTCTCTTATAGCATTAATTTCTTCTTGTGAACAAAAACATGGGTAAGCATATCCTCTTCTAACTAAATCCTTAGCAAAAGTTTTATATATTTCCCCTCTTAAACTTTGTTTATAAGGGCCGTAACTTCCTATCTCATTAGTTTCATCAATCATACCTTCATTAAAATTAAGATCAAAATTTCTCATAGCTGAGATGGTATCAACAATAGCCCCTTCTACTTCTCTTTTTTGATCAGTATCTTCAACTCTTAAATAAAAAACTCCTTCGCTTTGGCTTGCTATTCTCTCATCAATAAGTGCTGCGAAAATACTTCCTATGTGTTGGAAACCTGTTGGGCTAGGAGCATATCTTGTAACACATGCTCCTTCTTTAAGATTTCTAGCTGGATACTTTTCAATATAATATTGTGGTGTTTTATCAATAGTAGGAAAAAGAAGTTCTGCTAAATTTTCGTAATTCATATTATTCACCTTATCTTTCTATATACTTAATTGTATTACTTATCTAAATTGATATTGGTTTGAATTTTTAGAGCATTGCTCTAGGTTATACTGCACCCTTATACAATTCACAATGCACAATGCACAATTCACAATTGTGGATATTTCTCAGCGATTGCTGAGAAATT
>NZ_DKLM01000073.1:22991-31084 GCF_002455975.1 Clostridium sp. UBA6640 | reverse complement strand
TGTGAATTGTGAATTTAGTAGTATCAGCAACAATACCAATAAATATTGATTACTTTTAAGGATAGATCAAATTTAGAAGTGGTACATCTATATATGCCATTGTTAATTTTAAAATAATAAATATAAAGTATTCTTAAATAAATTACATTTTTAATTTAGTGAAATAGTCTTTTGATTAATTAACTTTAAAGTTTTAGAGGAATTTTTATGATTTTATAGAATATTTATAAGGATATAGAGAGTTTTTACAAAAAATAATTATATTAGGGTCATAATTTGGAGAAAAAATTGCAAGTATAAACTTTCAAAAAAATCATTATATAAATTTATATAATGATTAATATATGTACATATGAAAACATAGAGATACTTTGATAGCATTATAAATTTAAGGAGGGATTTCAATGAAAGGGAAAAATTTAGTTATAGCGATTCTAGTTATTATATTAATACCAGTTATCGGCTATGCTATTAACTTAAATGTAAAATATTCAAAACAACTTTCAGAAGTTAAAGAAGAAAATGTAAAATTGACCACTCAAGTTTCTTCTTTAGATTCAAAAAATGAAACTTTAAATAAAGAAGTATCTTCTTTAAATGAACAACTTAATAAAAATAATAGTTCAGGATCTACTAAAACTCCAGAAACACCCAAAGATACAGACAGTCCAAACACTGGAGATAATACTAATAATCTTTATGCTATATACACTGCTAACATTGATAGCTATGAAAAGGAATTATTATGCTATATTCCAATAAATAGCGGTACGTTAACAGAAAGATTAGATATATTAGCTAAAAATTTATCTAAAATTGAATTTAATTCTTTACCAATAGAAGTAACAAAAATAGAAGATAAAGATGGTAAAAAAATAGCTGTGATAAATCTTAAAGAATCTGAAATAAATGCTGGAATTAATGAAGCTATCGATTTTAAAGGTCCGAGTTGGTCAAAAAATTATTTTCAAGGCTCAGCAGGCGGAATCATTACGTCTACTGCTTTAATTGAAAGTTTTCTGCAACGCTCATATCCTGGTCAATGGATTGATGGTGTTAGATTCTTATATGAAAATAAAGAAATAAATTTTCAGCATGCATCAAAACTATCAGAAATAAATTATAAATAATTAATTATAAAAAGCGTGACTAAATCACGCTTTTTTAGACTTTAAATATAACTGTACAGATAAATTACTATCAAATTAATTAGGAGGCTATTCATGAAAAAACAAGATATTAATATGTTTAATGAACTATCATCACAATGGAAAAAGAATATCCCAGAAAAGAATTATATTATTGCCAAAGAAGTTATTGAAAATTTAAATATAGTTAAAGGGCAATCTCTTTTAGATGTGGCCTGTGGTACAGGTATTTTATATCCTATATTAAGAAACACTGATCTTTCAAAATATACAGCTATTGATATAGCCGAAAAAATGGTAAATGAATTTTTAAAATTTTATCCTGATGCAGATGTAAGGTTAATGGATTTTGAAGAGGAAGTAATCTTTAAAGAAAGTTTTGATTACATAATAATTTTCAACTCTATTCCTCATTTTTATAATTTAAATAATGTATTTAAAAATGCTTATAACAACTTAAATCCTGGTGGAAAATTTATTATTGTTCACTGTAGAACTAGAGAAGAATTAAAAGAACGTCGTAAACTGCTTGGTTATACTTCTCCTAATGAGCCTATTCCTACAGATAGCATTTTGATAGAACTTTGCAATAGATATGGGTTTAAAGAAAGAGAAATAAGAGATACAGAGTATTTCTATTTTTATTGCGAAAAATAGCCTACTTAAAAAAGTATCTCTCACTATTTATGGCTTTAATATGAAAAAAAATTACAAAATACTATTTATGAGAGCTTAAATAAAAATAATATAATATAAAAGTTTTAAATAAGAATCAACTTTATTAAAATATTTGTTACGATAAAATACAAGGAGGTAATTATGGAGATAAACTTTCACAATTTAGACACTGTGGCCAATAAAAACTTAAAATTTGCAGTGATTGCAGCTGAATATAATAATAAGTGGTTATTTGTAAGACATAAAGAAAGAACTACTCTTGAAATCCCTGGCGGCCATAGAGAAGATGGAGAAGACATAAATGTGACTGCATCTAGAGAGCTCTTTGAAGAAACAGGAGCTATAGATTTTCATATTGAAGCTATTTGTGATTATTCTGTTACTAGAGATTGTACGCCTTCTTATGGAAGATTGTTCTATGCTCAAGTTTATAAATTAGGTGAATTACCACCATTAGAGATAGCTGAAGTAATTTATAAAGAGAATTTACCAGAAAATTTAACTTATAAGGAAATACAACCTTACTTGTTTAAAAAAGCTAAAGAATTCAAAAACAAATAAAATTAAAGATCAAAAAGCAAGAGTTATGAATATTTTTAAGCTAATGAAAACTTTTGTCATTTGGCTAATATAAAAAAGGAAAAGTACCTCTATTACTTTTCCTTTTTGTTAGTAAAGCTAATTCTTTATGTTTATTTATCTTCTATGAAAATATTCTTTCCACTGATTCTTTTGCTCTTTTCATTACTTCACTTTCATCTATGGTTTTCATCTTGTAATTTTCCATTACTATTTTTCCATCTATAATAACAGTTTCTACGTCTGAACCTTGAGCAGAATAAACTAACAATGATATTATGTCATGTCTTGGATATAGATGGGGTTTATTTAAATCAATTAGTATCATATCTGCTTTTTTTCCTACTTCTAAAGACCCTATCTCATCTTCTAAAAATAATGCTTTAGCTCCATTTTTTGTCGCCATTTCTAGTGCCTTTATAGCTGGTATGGAAAGAGGATCTTCATTTATTCCTTTATTTATAAGTGCAGCTGTATGAATTTCTTCAAACATGTTTAAATTATTGTTGCTTGAAGAACTGTCTGTAGCTAAAGCTACATTCACTCCTCTGTTTAACATTTTTTCTACTGGCGCAAATCCATTGGCTAACTTTAAATTACTACAAGGATTATTTGCTACTGATACTTTATATTTGCTTAAGATTTCTATATCATCATCAGAAATGTGAACACAGTGAGCTGCTACTGTTGGAATTTCAAATAACCCTAAATTCTCTAAATATTTTACTGGTGAAACTCCGTGCTCTTCAAAACTATCTTTTACCTCTTTTCTGCTTTCAGATATATGTACATGAATTGGAAGCTCTAGTTCTTTGGCAAGATCTACTATTTTTTCTAAATAGGCTTTAGAGGAAGTATATGGTGAGTGAGGAGCTACCATCATTTTTATTCTTCCATCTCCTCTATTTCCCCAGTTCTTTTTAAACTCTCTAACTTCATCAAATTTATTTTCATCTTTATTAATTTCTCCATTTAAACCCTTTGATAGTACAGCCCTCATACCGGAAATCTCTACTGCCTTTGCAGTTTGTTCTAAAGAAAAATACATGTCTAAGAAGCAAGTAGTACCACTTCTAATCATCTCAACTATACTAAGCATGTCTCCATTATATATATCTTTCTCTGTATATTTTTTCTCTATAGGCCAAATTCTTTCACTTATCCATTCCCAAAGTGGCATATCATCTGCATAGCCTCTAATTAATGACATTCCTATATGGGTATGTGCATTTATAAGTCCTGGCATAACGACTTTATTACTGCCATCAATAATTTTCCCAGCTATAAATCCTTTTGGTACTTCCCCTATATATTTAATCCTATTCTTCTCAATAGCGATATCACCTTTATATATTACTTCATTATCATTATTCATAGTTACAATTATTGTATTTTTAATTAAAATATTCATACTCAACATCCTTTCTGAATAATTACTTTTACACTTAATTAGGTCATTTAATGTATAATTCAATATAGTTATATTCTTAAATATTTTAATTCACAACTTAAGATAATATGCAATTCACAATTTAGGAATGGATTTAAATTTCCTAGAGAACACTATTCTCCCCTACAGTTTAATTAATTCTAAATTTCTCAGCTCTCACTGAGAAATATCCACAATTGTGAATTATGAATTTTAAAAATTGTTAATACGCGGAACTTATACATTTTAACATATGTTACTCTAATAAGGACTCAAATACAAGGATATTTTAGGTTAACCTACAATAAAATTTAAAAATATTTCTTTTATTATAAATATATGGTGACTTTTGTAATTTTATCCATTATAATGTATTTATCTTATATTTTCTTAGAGGTATGTTATGTTTTTTGTGGGAGTTTTATTTATTATTTTATCTATAATAACTTTATTATTATCAATATCTAAAGAGAATAAAATGTTAATAATTATAGCTATAATATTAATATTTATATGTAATCATATTTCATTATTATGTTTTTCAGATAATAGAAATCAATTAAATTCTGTTAATAAAGAAGATATAAATAGTATTATGGGACATTTTCCAATTCCTCAATTAAATAGCTTTGGTTATACTATAACTTCTGTCAAATTTAATTCTAAGGATTCTGAATATCCTATGATGGAAGTACATTATAAAAGTACTGATAATGAACTACAACTCTTTATATCTTCCAAGGATGAAATGGAAAGCACTGGCGAAAGATTAAACTTAAAGGGATTTAAAGAGATATATTTACTTTCGGAAGATATTAATAGTAATGAATCTCATTATACTTTTAATACAATAAACACTGATGATGAAAATCTTTTATATATTTTTATAAGTAACAAAAATGATAAAAATCATATATTAAGTATAATCGAAAGTTTCGATAATTATTGATAAATATAGATATAAAAAGAAAATTGTAACTAAAAATATTAATTACAATTTTCTTTTATATACTTTTTTATCTTTCCAAAAGTTAAAGTCTTAGTAATAAATTTCTATAGGGTTTCTTAATGAAACTTTGACTTATGCACGATTTTGACTTTCATAATAAAATTTTTATTCTGAATTTAAAATGAATAATTATGGTTAAACTAATTTCATCCATAATCATTAATCATTTTGAACTTTACTAAACTTCTAACTTTTTATCAATTATATAGCCAGCTGCAAATATAGCTATAACTAGAGCTATTATTTTCATTATTAATACTGCTAGGTTTATAGTAGCAGTTCCAGTGCTAATAGCTATACCTGGAAATATATTACTATTTAATAATGAAGTATCTACGTTAAAAATAATATCAGCAAATGTCATTTTATTTTCAGCAAATTTTATTATAACTCCATATATTTTATCAATAACCAAATAAAATATTATTCCAAATCCCCAATGTATAGATTTGTTAGCAATTTTCATAGTACATACTGTTATAGATAAAAGTATTCCAGCCAAAAATAATGATATTTGAATTAATATATTTATTAAAAATATCAACCCCATAGGAGTCAATAATAACTTTAATAGAAGTATAATATCATTAAATCCCATAGTTCTACTAGCAGTGCTAGCGATAAAAGTAATAAATATTAGATTTATTATCCCTATAATTACTAAGCAAATTGTCCAGTAAATTAAATTAGATAGCGGATAATTTACACCTTTTTGCGGAGTCAACATTAAATTATAATTTTCCATCATCTTTTCATAAGAAATACAATTTTGAATAAACAGTATCAATGGGATAACACTAGTAGCTATTAGGCCTAATACTACTACCATATCTATTAATCCTGCAATATTATTCACACCAACATCTAAGCCACTAGAGCTCATTTGTACTGCACCTACTAGAGAGTCTAGTCTTAAAAGAAATAGTATTTGAAATACTAATGTAGTTACTAAAAATATCATTAAGTTTTTGAAATTAGATTTGAATTGGTATTTAACTAATTTTAGCATTCCCCATATACCTCCTTAAACTTATCATGAATAGAAACTTTTTCTTTAAGTCTTATATCCTCAACATTATCATATAGAATTATATTTCCTTCTTTAATAAATATAACCTCATCAAATATTCTTTCTACATCTCTAATTAAATGAGTTGAAAATAAAATTGTACTGTCTTCATCATAAAAATTTATAATTGCATCTAAAATTTTATCTCTTCCTACAGGATCTACTCCACCTATAGGTTCATCTAATAAATAAAGTTTAGCTTTTCTTGATAAAACTAAGCTTAAATGAAGCTTTTCAGTCATTCCTTTAGATAAGGTATTAACTTTTTGCTCAACATTTAAATTCATAAACTCTAACATTTTCAATGCTTTTTCTTCATCAAAATCCTTGTAGAAATCCTTATAAAAATTTATGGCATCACTTATTTTCATCCACTTCTCAAAGAAATGTTTATCTGACATAAATGATACGATTTCTTTTGTCTCTACACCTATTTCTTTATCCATAACGGTAATATTTCCTGAATTGCATCTTGAAAGCCCAGCGATTAATTTTAACAAAGTAGTTTTACCGCTTCCATTGCTTCCTAATAATCCTACAATTTTTCCTTTCCCTATATTTAAAGTAACGTTATTTAATGCGATAGTAGAGGAATATTTCTTAGTTACATTATCAATTTTTAATAAATCTCCCATTATATTCACCTCTAAATTAATTTTCTTTTTTAATTTCTTTTAACACAATTTTTAAAATTTCTTCTTCCTCAAAGCCTAAAGACTTCATTCCATTTAAGAAATTAGTAATTATTTCTTTTGACATTTCCTGCTTAACTTCCATAATTTTCTCACTATCCTCCGTTACATATCTTCCCATACCTCTTTTGGTTATCACTATTCCTTCTCTTTCAAGTTCTTGAAAGGTTCTCTGAACAGTATTGGGATTGATCTGAAGCATTTCTGCAAACTCTCTTACAGAAGGAATTTTATCTCCTTCTTTTATTTCACCCCTAATTATCTGCTTTTTTACTATATTCATTATCTGCAAATATATGGGTATATTATTATCAAACTCAACTTTCATACGCAACCTCCATATCGTATTAGTGTTCTACCTAAATAGTACACTAACAATCTCCTAAAGTCAATACATAAAAATAAACTTCTAGATGTGATCTCCGAAAGAAAAATATTATGATATACTGATATATTTTTTTAAAGTTGTCTAACATTGATAATACTAACCTTTATAGATTAAGAAGAAGATGGAAGTAATTTAATTTATAAAAATACAAACAATATAATTGTGACGTTAAATATAAATTTTAAATTTTTAAGGGAGAGTAAAATATGTTTAAGAAAAAGACATTAACTGAAATGGGATCAAGCGATCATTGTTGGCTATCTAGCATACATCATTTTTCATTTGAAGATTATTGTAACCCCTTAAATGATAACTTTGGTGTACTTAGAGTTCTAAATGATGACATTATTAAACCTCGTAGCGGTTTTCATAATCATCCTCATAGAGACATGGAAATCATATCTTATGTCGTCAAAGGTGATCTAACTCATGGCGATAGTATGGAAAATAAAAAAATAGTAAAAAAAGATAGCATACAATATATGAGTGCAGGTACAGGCATAATTCATGAGGAACATAACTTAACTAATAATGATTTAAGAATTTTACAAATATGGATATACCCTAATAAATTAGGATGTAACCCGAACTATGGCGATTATACCTTTAGCACAGAAGAAAAAAAGAATAGATGGCTCTATATGGTAAGTAGTAAAAAAGGATTGGCTCCTGTTAAAATTAACCAAGATATTAACATATACAGCTTGGAATTGGATATTAAGAAAAAAATTGAATTTAAAATAAATAAAAATCGTCAAGGATATTTAGTGCAAATAGAAGGAAACTCCATTATAGAAAATGCACCCTTTGAGCCACGATATAAAAATATTATAGAACTTAATGAAAGAGAAGCTCTAGAAATATATGAAGAAGAATTTAAAATAAAAGCAGCCCAAAACTCTCATTTTATATTAATAGAAATGGAAAAGGCCTAATTTATAAATTTGCGAAATATATTTTAAGAAATGTAAAATACAAGCTTTAAACATTAAATTTATTTTCAAATTTTAAAAAGTCGTGATTATAAAACACGACTTTCTTATATTAATTTTAGAATTGGCATATATAAGGATACAATGCGAAAACTTAATATATACTCTG
>NZ_DKLM01000073.1:0-22934 GCF_002455975.1 Clostridium sp. UBA6640 | reverse complement strand
AGTTAAATTTTCATTAAGGAACTCTATATAATATCTTCTTACCTTTAATAACTTTTAATTAAATAGGTTGCTTTTACTTTTTCCACTTTTTTCTTTTGCAAAAGCAATAAAATTGCAATTCCTATTAAATATATTATTGTTATTACGAGTCCTCCTTCTGGCCCAAAGGCTCCACCATTTACTATAGTATCTGTTTTATTAGTAAAAGTAAAAATACTTCCACCCATATTGCCTCCTCCACTTACTAAAAAACCAAAAACATTTCCTTGAGCCCAATTCCATGATGAATGTAATGCACATACGCCCCATAAGCTATCTTCATACATAGCATAAAAAGCTGCAAATACTCCAAATAATATTAGATTTATAATAGCTAGCGGACTAATTCCACTATTTAATAAATGCAAAAACCCAAATATAGAAGAAGATATTAAAACTCCTACAGGAATATTAATTTTCGTCCCTAACACTGGTAAGGCATATCCTCTCATCATTATTTCTTCTGTAGCACCTTGTATTATCCATCCAATAATCATAAATAAAAATCCAAATACCATCGAAATATCATTGAAAATTAAATCTCCCTTTGATACTTCTACTTCCCCTAAGAACATTAACATTATAGCGGACAATGCTATCATCAAAAAACCAAATAAAAAACCTCTTATATATTTTTTAAAGGCTCCATCAAGGTGGAAACCCATAGTAGCAATAGATCTCCTTTCCACAAATTTAACCCATAGAAAATAAATCAAAATACTACCTCCAAAGGATAATATAAGCTGTAATCCTCCACCAAAGCCTCCACCAATTTTACCAATAAACTCATTAATACTTTCTCCTGGATTATTAATAAGATATATTCTATAAACTACTATAATTATTGGTAATGTAACATACTGAGAAAGAAGCATAACGATTATAGGCATAAATATTACCAAAATGGGATTAGTAATCCTTTTTCCTTCTCTAACTTCTTTAAATAATCTTTGTTCTTTTGAATATAGTTTTATTCCCATAAAATCCCCCTCTAAATCTTTTAAAATTAATTGTCTACTCCAATAGGCAATTGATTAAAACACTTTTATCTTTCTTATAAAGTAAATTAAAACATTTTTAATTTTAGTTATACATCTACATATTTTAATCTTACATAATTATTCCATATGTTTTAAGTTTTTTCCTTCCAACTATTCCTTTTTTGCATAAATTTTACATATGCTTATCATTAAATAAATTTAGCTACATAAGAAAATATAAATATTCAATATAGAACTTTTCTTTATATTAAACTATTTATAAAATTAAAAAGTAGAAGTTATTTATCTTCTACTTTTTTGAATATAGCTAAGGTATATGAAATAAAATAGCTAGTTAAAGATGGAACATATATTTTGCATCAGACAAGNNAGTTATTTTTTTGAATATGCCTATTATTAATTAAAATTCTTTTTTCTTATAAATATTTAATGATAAAACTAAAGATAATAAATATATAAGCAAGGCCATACATATAATAACTATTCCAATTTGAGTATCTGATAATGATAATAATTTTTCTTTTATAGATAATATAAAGGAATTATTATTATCATTTATTAATTTAATTATCATAGGAACAACTAGAAATAACATAAATATGACCACATTTAAATACCTAAGCTTAGCATAACCATATTTAAAGTATAGAGGAAAACTTATTGCCATAAAAATCATAATTCCAAATAAAAAGCCAACAATATCTTCTATACCCATGTTGCCTGTCATTTTACCTACACCTATAGAAGACATTATGAATATGCCTCCCATAGTCAATACAATTGCTATTGCAGAAAAAATTATTACAGATAGATATTTAGCATACACTATACTATCTCTAGACACAGGTAATGAATTTAATAAAAATTCACTATTATTTTTATCATCATGACTTAATCCACCTAATAAATACACGTAAGAAATCATCATCGGTATCATAATATATGCACCTCCACCTGATGAAGCAAATAATAAATTCCCTACTAATGCATATAATAATATAAATTTTATACTATTTTTTTGTACTACAAAGTCTTTAATCAGCAAATTCCACATGATTTAGTTCCCCCTTACACTGTAAACCATAATATCGTCTATAGTTGGTCTTTCTATAATAACTTTATTCCCAAATATTTTTTTTGTTTTTTCTTTATTTGAGGTTAATCCTTCAAACCCAAATTTACTTTTTTTCACACCAATAAATTCTTTCTCTGTGTCTCTGTCTAAAAGTTCATTATCTCCTTTAACTATTCCATAGCTTTCAATTATGCTGTCCTTTTCATCTGAAAAGATTATTTTACCATTATTTATAAAAGTTATATAATCTGCTATCTTTTCTAAATCTGTAGTTATATGAGAGGAAAAAATAAGAGATTTATTCTCATCTTGGATTATACCTCTAAATATATCTAAAATTTCTGCTCTTACTACTGGATCTAACCCTGAAGTAGGCTCATCCATTATAATAAGCTCTGCATTATGGGATAATGCCAATATTATAGAATATTTCATCCTCATACCTTTAGATAATTCTTTAATTTTTTTATCTCTAGGTAGTGAAAATTCATCCATATATTTTTTATAAAGTTTTTCATCCCATCTTTTATAAAAGGGGGCTATTATTTTTTTCATACTTTCACAAGTTAATTCTTCATAAAAGTAGCTATTATCGTAAACAAAACCTATTCTTTCCTTAATTTCTCTTTCATCTTTTACAGAATCCAATCCAAAAACCTTAATATATCCACTATCTTTTCTAATCAAATTCATTATAAGCTTTATAGTTGTGCTTTTTCCTGCACCATTAGGACCTATAAAGCCCATAACATATCCTCTATCTAAATTAAAGCTCACGTTATTAAGCTCAAAATCACTATATTTTTTTGATATATCTTTAATCTCTAAAATTTTTTCCATACTTATTCCTCCTCATAAACTAAATCTATCATTTCCTTTAACTCAATAGCTGAAATATTTAGTGCTTTTCCTTCTTGAACTACTTCTGTAATCTTTTCTTCTAGTTCTTTAAGTCTCTTTTCTCTAATGAATTCACTATTTTGTCCAGATACAAAAGTTCCTTTTCCTCCTACTGTTTCAACAAAGCCTTCTTTTTCTAGTTCTTCATAAGCCCTTTTTGTGGTTATTACACTAATTTGAAGCTCTTTTGCTAAATTTCTTATAGAAGGAAGAACTTCACCAGGCTGTAAAACTCCATTGATTATATGAGCCTTCACTTGGTTTGCTATTTGCTCATAAATCGGCTGTGATGACGAATTAGATATTATTATATTCATAGGTTCCTCCATTATTTAAGAGTATATAAAGTATATACTGTATATATTCACTATGCACAGTATATACTTTCTTAATATACACTGTCAATATGTTTTTTATAAAAAATACAACAAAAAAACAGAGTTAATAAACTCTGTTGCAAAATGAATTCCTATAACAAAATATTAAAATTTANNAGTAATGCAATAAAAATTATAACAAAAATTTTTCCTTTAAATTGTTTATTAGGAGTACGACCGTAAAATCTACCATTTTGTCCATTAATCAAACAGTAATATGTATCATACTTATAAGAATATTTACAAACCCATACTGGAACTAGTACTTCATGACTAGATATCTTAATTATTTCATGTGAATTTATATTATTAAATTTCTTTTTCATCTCTTTAGTATTGACTTTAGCAAGTCCACTATTTATAAACATCTCTAATTTTTTTAGTATTGCACCTCTATAATGTTGAAGGCATTCTTCATAGTTTTGAGAAAACCTCTCCTTAGTTCCTTGTTTTTTTTCATATCCGCTAATGGACATTCTCGAAAAATCAAAAGGTGCTATTTGATCCATGTCATATCTATGAAGTATTTTAGATGCAAACATAGTATAATCTTTTGCTTTGAATTCTTCATTCTTTGAAATTAAAGTACTAATTCCTCTTTTAAGCCCATGTCTTTTTTGCACTTTTATATTATAATCTGCACTAACATTTAAATCACAAACATAGCAAGGAGCATAATGGGCATTTATCTCCATTAACTTAACATCCTCTTTAAAACCTAAAGGTGTATTTTTTCTACTATTAACCCACTTATAAAATATTTCTTCTATATTTTTTTCTTCTAATATCTCAAAATCAATGATGTATATCTTTTCATCCATATATCTTTACCCCTATAAAATTATCATCTCCCCCAATAATTATCGTTAAAATCTCATATTTCTTTAATCTGCCTTTTCCTTTTCTCTCCTACATAATATCATAAGTTATATTAGTACAGTGAACTTCTCCTTTATGTAGGTTCCAATAAATTCTTACATTAGGATTTCTAGCTGAAAATCCCTTTATTAAATTAACTATTTCATATATATATACCTGTTCAATTTCTCCGTCAATTTCCTTAATTTTAGAACATTCAAATTCTCTAGTTTCCACATTTAGTATATATATGTGATCATAACTATGAATTTGCTTAACTAAAACTTTTCCATTATCATCCACTAAATACCATGATATCGGAAGATCATCATTTACATACTCCCCTGGAATAGTTTCTATATATATATTTCCACTTTCTAAATTATGTGCAACTCCACATCTATACTGTAATAGGTTCTTATCATATTGATTTTCTACATTACAATCAATCCTTTTTAGCACAATACCACACCTTTTATTTATATTTATAAAATTAATATTCCATATGTTTACATATATATCACATTAAAATATGATATATAGCTCCATAAGACTATTTACTTAGATATTATAATTCTCAACTTAAAACAGTGCACAATGNNAACTGAGAAATATCCACAACTGCGAACTGTGCATTGTGAATTTATTAGTTCTAATTATAATATTAAAAAGCATCAACTATTTTCACATACATTAATTTTAAAACTGGTATACCTATATACTAGATTTACCCTACTAAAAACTATTTATACTAATCATTAAAAAGAATAAAGCTTACTAATAATTGTCCATTAGTAAGCTTTATTCTTATACTTTAATATTTAATTTCACTATCCATATTAAATTCATCTTTTAAAATTCCCATAATTATATAATCAGTGTACTTACCATTAATATAAAAAGCTTGTCTTCTTCTCCCTTCTTCTTTAAAACCACATTTTAAATAGCATTTATATGCTCTAATATTATAATCATGAACAGATAGTTCTAGTTTATTTAAATTCAATCTATTAAAAGCATAATTTTGAAGCAATTTTATAGCCTCATAGCCATAACCTTTACTCAAAAAATCTGTTCTTCCTATAACTATACCTATAGTTGCTATCCTATTTTTCCAATCTATTTTTAACAAATCTATTTGTCCTATATATTCTTCTGTTTCTTTTAAAGCTATAATAAAGTTAGCAGTATTACTAGAAGTATTCTCAAGAATGGAATTTAAATAACTTTCAGTAAAATTTAATGTATGAGGAGGCAAAAATATATCTGCTAACATATCTGTTATCTCATGATCATTTACCCATTTTCTTATACAAGGTAAATCTTCTCTTTTATATTCTCTAAGCATAATATTCTTTCCATATAATCTTGGCATAAATAATCCCCCTTAAAAGTAAAGTTATAATTTATATCATAATTTCTAGAAAGCTATATATATTCCTTTGTTTATTTTTATAAATTTACAAAAATAAAAGAACCCTAAAAAGAGTTCTAATTATTTTTTTTGTTCTTTATGTATTCAAGTATATCGTTAAACTTTCTAGATGTAACATTAGGATAAGCTTTTAAAAGAGATTTATGCTTAAGCTTTAATCTACTCATAACTTTTTCGCTATACTGCTTAAAATTAGTATTTCTAAAATCAAGTTTGGAATTGATTTCTTCTTTTCGCTCTCCTATATTGTCTCTCATATCATTAATATTATCAAATAATCCATTTTTCATCTCTATTAGATTTTCTCTAAATTCATCAGCAATATTATTTAATTCCTTTAATATATTATTAAATTCTATTAAATTGTTAATAGTTAAAGTAAAATCTACTACAAACAAGATTAATGTAAATGTATATAATAATTCTGATAAAAATGGAGGTATAGAATAAACCAAAGCTTCTATCCTTGGATGTATTATCCTCATTACAAAAATACTTATAACTCCCCAAAAAAGAGAAAATTTTAAACAAATATATCCTTTTATATTAAATTTCTCATCAGTATAATCCCACCATCTAGCTCCAAATAATTTTTCTAATAAATACCCTGTAACATATTCTATAATGCTAGCTAATATAAATCCCCCTAAAAACAAGTAAAANNTTATAATACCTCTAAACACCATCCTAAAAGGCTATAAATTATAAAATAAGAAAAAAGATAATAAAAATTAAAACCTTCCATAAATTACCTCCTATTTTCTTCTGAGCTAGCTCCGTTGTATTTTAACATATGTTAACCTCTAATTCAATAATAGTAAAAATAATGAATATCTATCAGCTCTAAAATTAATGTATTGGAATTTATTTCAGATGATGATTTTTTTTATCTTTATATTGGTAAAATTAAAAGATGGTTGCTAAAAACTAGCACCATCTTTCTTATTATTTAAGCTTTGATTCTATTATTTCTTCTATTTGATCAGCTTCTTTATCTATAATTAATATTACATAATTTCCGATAGCTTTTATTTTTCTGTTTTTAACAAGTTCATGTTGATCTGGCAGGTACGTTGACCATTGTTTATCTAAATCTTCTCCACGTTTTTCAACTGACTTTTTAATATCTTCAACTTTAGAGCTATCTTTAACTTTTATTATAGCTAATTCATTAGATTTAACATTCAACATTGCAGTTCTAATTTCTACTTCTGCTACATCTTCTGGATTTATATAATAATTTTTCTCTAGTGTATCATCTTCAGATAAATTTCCTATACCCAATTCAACTTTTTCTTCTATTGCAGCTATTATATCAGCTACAGGAATATCTTTAATTGCACCTTCATCTCCTTTTTTTGCACAGCCACCAAAAGTAAACACTATCAATAATGCTGATATTAAGGTAATTAATTTTTTCATATGTTATCCTCCTTATAAATACAATTTAGTCATCTTTAAAAAATAACTAACCAAAAATGTGGATATGTAATTATACTAGCTAGTTATTGTTTAAAATATGCCTTATTTATATATCTAAAACATATACGAAGATAAATTTAATAAAGTTCATTTTTATGATATATTTTTTTAATCTTGTAAAAAATAATAGATTTAAATTCCTTGACTTTAAATCAACTTATGCTATTTCCTTTATAGCTTCTTCAGCATCAAGAAATTTATTGGAAGAAATTTTTACTCCTATAGCTCCAAGTGGAGCTGTTATTAATATAGATAAAAATGCTATTGCTAACATAATATCTCCAGATGCTACCCCAGCTGACAAGGGCACTGCCCCAATAGCTGCCTGTACTGTAGCTTTAGGGATATATGCTATTACACAGAATAATCTTTCCTTTAAATTTAAATTTGTACCAATAGTACAAATAAATACTCCTATACTTCTTCCTAAAAGCCCAAATAATATTATCACTATACCTAAAAGTCCAGCATCTATAGCTACTGATATATTGACCTGAGCTCCTACTAATACAAATAAAAATATTTCTGCAAATATCCACATTTTATTAAATTTATCTGAAAGCGCTTTTCCTATAGCATTATTCTTTTCCGTTATTACAAATCCAATAGTCATGACCCCTAATAAAGTAGCAATCTCCATTTTATCTTTTAATACACCTTCTAAGGAATTTAATAATATTGCTGAAGCTAATACCAATAAAACCTTTTTAGTATCTCTAATTTTAAAAATTTTAAATACTTGAAGTATCATTATCGAAACAATTATGCCAAGTAGAATTCCGAGTAGTATTGATAGCGGTATTTCTAGCACCTTCAATCCTAAATTCACTTTATTTCCTCCATACATACTTAAAAAAGAGGTAAATATAGTTATCGCAAAGACATCATCTATTGATGCTCCTGCTAATATTATTGTTGGTATTCCCTTATTAGTGCCAATTTTGTTTTCAATAAGTTCTAACATAGATGGCACAATTACCGCTGGTGAAACAGCAGCTATTATAAATCCTAATATCCCTCCCTCTATAAAAGTAAATCCTAATAATTTTGTACATATGATTGCAATGAATAATCCCTCTATTATTCCAGGAATACAGCTAAATTTTATAGCAGTAATCCCAACCTCCTTAAGCTCTCTTTTATTAATTCCAAGTCCTGCCCTCAGTAATATAATAATGAGCGCAATTTTTCTTATATCAGGAGAAATCATTAAAATACTATTACTTAATAAATTTAATCCATAAGGTCCAATTATTACTCCTAAAATCAACATTCCTAATAATCCTGGCAATTTGATTTTATTAAAAATACTATTTACTATAAAACCTAATAGTAAAATTAGTGCTATACTCGTAGCCATGTAAAACCCTCCTTAAAATATTTAAATATTAAAATAAAAAACTCCTACAAGATAGACCTCTGTCATCTTGTAGGAGTCATTAGCATTTCTGCAATTATGGTGAACTCCATCACCTTGTGATATTATTGAATATATGAGATGCACATAAAGCTACATCATTATCAGTATATAATTTAACAATTTATATGTCAATTATAAAATGTTAATCATATATATCTGAAAATTCTAAATTTATTTCATCCTCGTGACTATTTATAAAACTCTTATCATAATTATCTTCAATAGCACAAGCTCCACAAGGAATTTCAATAATAAAAGAGCTTCCCATATTCACTTCACTTTCAATATAAATCTTTCCACCATGCATCTCTACTAATGCTTTTGTTAATGAAAGCCCTATTCCACTCCCTTCTTGATTTCTTGTAAGGAGATTATCTACCTGTCTAAAACGTTCAAATATTATTTCCTGTTTATCCTTAGGAATTCCCACGCCTGTATCTCTTACTATAATTTTTACTTTATCCTGTTCATCATATATATCTACATAAATAGTTCCACCTTTAGGTGTGAATTTGACAGCATTAGAAAGTAAATTTAATATGATTCTCTCCATTTTATTTGGATCAAAACAAGCTGTTTTCTCCTCTATTTCTGTATCAAAGATAAGACTTATATTCTTTCTCTCTATATAATTGGCTACAGACATTGTAATATCTTCTATAAATTCTACTATATTTAAACTTTGACATTGAAGATTAAAATATCCAGCATCTATTTTTGTAATATCAATTAAATTATTTATAAGTCTTAATAATCTCATACTATTTTGTTTTAGTGCACCCATTCTTTTATATGTAGTTTCATTCTTATATATTATGTTTCCATTTTCTACATACATATCATGAAGTTGAAGCGTACTTAAAATAATATTTAAAGGAGTTCTGAGTTCATGCGATATATTAGCAAAAAACTCTGTTCTTAGATTTTCATATTCTATAGCTTTTTTATATAGTTCATTTTTATATTCCATTTTAACAAATAATAAAATTACAATTAAACTCAATATAGCAATGATTGAAATTATTGCCGCCTTAATCTCTGCAGGGATTTGATTAAATATAGAGGGATCGTTCATTATCTCTGCATTACGTGGTAATTCTTTATTTTTTATGGAGCATTTTTTCATAACATCATAATTAAACATATATTTAAAGTTTTTATCCATTATAGGTTCGATCATTTTTGCCTCTTCCCCATTTAGCACTTTATAACATATCTTTCCGGTAGCTTGTCCTATTTTAAGCCCATCTAATACTATCCCTCCCAATACTGCCTCACTAAAATAAGGTTGAGCCCAAGTATATAATGGTGCTTTTGTATAATTAACTATAATATTAGCGATATTTGTTCTGTTTAATATTTCATTATTTCTATCCTTATAAACTCCATAAATGAAATTTATACTATTTTTCTCAGTTTCCTGTAATTTATTAATAACTTGTTCTATATTATCAGTTTGAATTATGTTAAACTTAAAATCCTTGTATTTTTTTTCTATCTTTTTAACTTCATTTATATAAACTGTAGATGTTTTGCTATTATCAAATAGAAAGTTTAATACTTTTACATCACTATGAAGTTTTAAAGCAAGTTCAACAATGTCGGTTATAGGCTGTTCTTCTTTTACACCTGTAGAAAAGTTTTTTAATGTATCATTTATTTTTATATTTGGATCATTAATACTAGTATACACAACAGGAGTGCCATAAAATATGTCCTCGTAGCATTGATTAAAAGCTTCAAAAGCTTCATCATCACATACAACTATTAAATCATATTTTTGATTTTTAAATTTTATAGTGTAATCTTTTATCATTTGTTCTGTATCAATAGCATTTTGCTTGCTATCTAAATATTCAAAATTGTATACTATTTTTTTAAAACCTTTATCTAATATACTTTTTATTCCTGAAAAAATACTAGCTTCCCAAGGTTCGTCAAAGTGATAGGAGTTAATTATCAATATCTTCTTATCATCAGAATTAGAATCTAATGAATATGCTTTAGTTGAAAGATTTGCACATATTATTAATAAGACCATAAAACATATAACTAATTGTTTTATTTGATTTTTCATATTGCCTCCATATTTTCACTAAGTCTCTTACAATATATTGGTATTATGTATTTTTTATACTGTAACAATTACCATTATACTACAAAATTAACGACATGAAAATGTTAACATACAATTTAAAAATTTTTTAAATTTATTTTTTATTTTTTCATGGGTTTTTACAATTGTCTTGTGTCTAAGTTAGTGTAACTATGTAGTTTAATTTTTTATAAGCTAGCTTAAACTTTAATATTTTATTTATTTCAAATTTATATGTAAATACGTTTTAAGATAGATATTAGGAGGACTATCATGAAAAAACTAGGAAGCACTACAGTTATATTAGGCTTCATAGCCTTTTTTATAATTATGCTATTAATATATTTAGATTTTCAAATTGGGAAATCTCTTATAAATTATTGGCCTATATTATTTGTCTGCCTTGGTGGTGAATTGTTATATGAAAGTAAGGATACAGAAGATTTGCATAATGCAAAATACAATAAAGGTATTTTTTTAATCATACTTCTATTTTTATGCGCTCAAGGATATTACAACATTAATGACAATGTAAAAAATAATATCTCCAAAAATAAGTATGGTATAACTGTAGATAATATATTTACCTATAGCAATACTTTATCAATTTAAAACAATAGAAACTCATAAAATTTTATATAAAATAAATTTTTTAAATTTATTCGTGGGTTTTTCTAAATTATGTTGTCTAAATATATGAAAGGAAATATGAGGAGGAATGTTATGAAAAAACTTGGAAGCAATACCGTTGCAATAGNNAATCTCTTATAAATTATTGGCCAGTATTATTTATATGCTTTGGCGGAGAATTACTATATGAAAGCAGAAAAAGAGATAATTTTGGTACTATGAAATACAATAAAGGAATTTTTTTAATTATTCTTTTATTTTTATGTGCTCAAGGATATTATAATATTAAATGGCATGTAGAAGCTAATCTTCCTGAATATAGACATTTTATAAATGCAAATGATATGTTTTTTAATTCTATGGGTATAAAAGCAGATACGGTTATTCAGGGTGAAAATACAAAATTAATACTTAATGCACATAATGCAGATTTGCAAGTAGTAAAAAGCGATGATAAAGTAGTAAAATTTAATGGGCTTATATTTAAAAATTCTCATACTGATGAAGGTATTACTACTTTAAAATCTCAAGTAGATAAAGGAGTTATTACAATAAATGCTAATACTGATGATATATATAACATGGTTGGAGTTTTGTATGTGCCTAAGAACCTTGAAATCACTTTTAATGTTGATAGGTTAAAAGTAAATGCAGAGGAAGGTGTAGTAATTAAATAATTTGGAGTGATTAATTTTGGAGGAAAAAGAATTAATAGATAGAATACGAGATGGAGATAAGGATGCATTTGTAGTATTTGTAGATAAATATAAGAAAAAAATTGTTTCCCTATGTTACTCCTATACCTCTGATTACGGTGAAGCCGAAGATTTATCTCAAGAAGTTTTTATAGCATTTTATAAAAATATAAGTAACTTTAGAGGAGATAGCTTGGTATCAACTTATCTATATAGAATAACTATTAATATATGTTTAAACTTTAAAAAGAAAAATAGCCTAAAGGGCTTTTTAGGAGGGCTTTTTAACGTTCATAAAGAGCATAGTTTAAATTTAGACGATAAGACCTATGTAAGACAATGTATTAGAGAACTTCCTGAAGATTTAAAAAATGTTATAGTGTTTTATTATTATATCGGTCTTAGTTATAAAGAAATCGGTGACATTTTAGGAATTTCCGAAAGAGCAGTTGAAGGTAGGTTGTATAGAGCCAAGCAAAAACTTAAGGTTAACTTAGAAAAAGGGGAGGTAGTACTATGGAGCAACAAAGGGACTNNGAATTATTTAAACGCTGTGATAATGATTTTACAATAAGCGATAATTATAATAATAACTTATTAAACAAACTTGAAGAAAGCAATAAGCCTGTAGAGATTAAAATAAAAAATAAATTTTTAAATTTCTTTTATAGGAAAAAAGAAGGTTTTAGTCTTATATTTAGTGGAGTTTTAATGCTTTTAATAAACTCTTTAGGATTATCTTCAAAAATAGCAGAATTTTTTATGAGACTAAAAGTATTATTTTTCTTAGGATAATATATAATATAGGAGGATTATTATGATATATAAAAGAAGAAGTAATTTCTTAAACTTTATATTTGCATGTATACCTGGTGCAGGATATATGTATAATGGACTATTAAAAAGAGGATTAGAAGTGTTATTAGGATTTGGATTTGTGCTTTTATTAGGTGACTTTTTACATTTAGATATACTAATACCAGCAATACTCATGCCATTTTGGTTCTATACTTTCTTTGATACCTTTAACGTAAAAGCAAGATTGGATCATGGTGAGTATATTGAAGATAAATTTATACTTTTAGATGATCCTTCAAATTTTAAAATTTCTTTTAATAAATTAAATCTTAAAATAATAGGAACTGTTTTTTTAGGTATTGGATTTATATCTGTATTTAACTTAATACTAAATGATCTTGCTAACTATTTAAATTTAAATATAGATTTGTACAGAATTTCTTATACAATAAGGTCATATTTTATGCCTATTTTATGTATAGTATTGGGATTCTATCTTTTAAGAAAAAATAAAAGCAAGGAAGATTATAAAAAATTGCTGATAAATCCTGATAGTACTGAAAATATGGATGAAGAAAATCGTGGTTAATCACCACGATTTTTTTAATTATTGATTGTTTTTTATGGAATTTGTAAAGTTTTGCTTTTATTATTTCATTTGCAAATATTTTTCTCCTTTTAATACTTTTGTAAAAAATTCCGTCCCTCTGCATTGTACAATCACCTATATTATGAAATATATTATATTTATTAGTTAAAATTTAAATTTCACATATTATATTTCTATTTAATAATAATGCTATGAGCTTCGAAAAAGCTTTCTATACTTTCCTTTGATGATAATTTATCTTTTAAAACTTCCTTCTCCCATAATAATTTATCCTCAGCATATTTTCTTAAATCTTTTCCATAAAAATCTTCAACTTCTTTTCTTGAAATATTAAATGATAATTGATTTTCCGTATGCAAGTTTAACTCTATATTTTCTACGTTTTTAATTAATATAAACAATGTAGTAATGTTATTCAAAAATATTTTTTTAGTATTTTCATCATTAAAATATTTATGTAAATCCTCTTCTTCTATATTTGAATGTCCTTTATACTCATAATCTACCTTTATACTATCATTCGTCAATGAAAATTCCTTTATAAACATATTCCCAGGTAAAATTGAAAGAATCCCTCCTACTTTACTATTATCACCCACATAAGAATTTTTGTATTCTAATAATTTATCTATATCTAACTCATCTACACTGTATATATCTCTTTTATAATTATTATCTTTAATTTCACTATTTTTACATCCTATCATAAACAGCAATGTAAAAAGTAAAGTAAAAACTAAAAGAAATTTCTTCTTCATTTTTATATCACCTCATTTATTAATTATATTTTTTAAAAATAACAAGCCAAAAATATTAATGTATTTTATATAAGACAAAACATCGGGTATTAGTAAATCAATCTGCTATAAAATAAGTTAACATATTAGCTTATTATTTTAATCACCTTTACTTTTAGGACCAAAAACATAAGATAATTAAACTTTTCTATAACTTAACTGAATTTATTTTAGTTCTATATCAAAACCTTCATAAATTTCTATTACTTCGTCAAAATTCAAAGTACATATGTCATATACTTTATTCTTATCTAAAGATTCAGTTTCCCAAATAAAACTATAAGCTTTTTCATCTATCTGCTTAATCTTATCAAATTCTCCCCATATTTCATTTCCCTTATCGTCAATAAAGAATATATTAGAGTATTGGTATAGTGGTGCAGTACCTTCTACTTTATAATGAACTAAGGTTTTTTCTTTAAAAAACTCTATCTTATCTATAGTAAGTTTTCCTATTTTTCCTTGAGACAATTCTATAGGATATTTACTATTAATCTTTTCTGATACTACAGTTCTAGCAGGGTCTTCTGAGTTTATATATTTATATGGCACCACTTTAAGCTTTTTAGGTATTTTTTTAACTGGGTCAAAAATTAACTCTCTTTCAAAATTTTCTCCAGAGCGTGACCCTCCTGCACTCTTACTTTGTATTTGCATATTACTATCATCAAATAGAAACCAATCATCATCTTCATCTTTATTATCACTTAAATTTTTATAAACTCCACTAATTGATATATTAGTATTTATAGGCGTAAGTGATATTTTCTCTATAACTATATCCTCATTAGGTAAACTTACAGATTTTAGGGGAGTAAATATATTATATTCTTTAGCTATCTTTTCTTTTCCAATTCCAGAAACATCAAATTTAAAATCCCAATGACCTTTTACATTACCTATTCCATATATTCCTAAGTCCAGTTTAAAACTTTCTGGTATTTCTTCTTCTCTTATAAAATGAAAACTTTGATAAGCTATATAGGTTTTTTCATTAATAAATTCCCCTTCTTGGCTCATACCACTGCCATAATCTCTATTATTTATTTTAAATTTGCCTATTTTTATATGGGGATATTGGATATTTTCTTCAAATTTCTTATCATTTTTTATAGTATAAGCTATTGTTATACTGCTATTGTCAGTAACTATCTCATTTACAGTTACTTCCATTCCTTTATAAGTTTTAGATATATTTATATCTTCACTATATTTAATATAGTTTTCTCCTATATTAAATACTTGATTTAACTTTTCAAAAACAGAATTTAAAATAGGTATATCCTTTGCCAATGTAGGATTTACTGCAAATAGCCCTATACCCGCTGTTACAACAACACTTGCTGCTACTATACCTTTAATATTTTTCTTCCTTTTTCTTTCTGGTAAATCCTTCAAGGTTCTATCTATAAAATTTATTATATTCTCTGGAAGGCTAATAACTTCTTCGTTAATATCATCTCTTAATAATCTATCAAATGATTTCTCATCCATTACACTATCCCCCTATACTCTAAATATTCTTGAAGCTTTGATCTAGCTCTAGACAGTCTAGATTTTACTGTCCCTTCAGGTATATCCATTATCTTACTTATATCTTTAACAGATATATCTTCATAATAAAAAAGTATAATTGGAACTCTGAGTTCCTCTGAAAGCTTATTTATAGCTTCTCTAACCTCTAAATTCCCATGATTATCTTCTACCCCATCTTCTTTTAATTTATCAATAGGAACAATTCTTTTTTGACAATTATAAATTCTCCTACATTCATTAATTAATATTTTTATAATCCAAGTTTTAAAATATTGATCTTTCTTAAGATTTATTATACTTTCGTAAGCTTTAATTATAGTTTCTTGTATGGCATCCTCACAATCTTCATCACTAGATAATATTCCTTTAGCTACTCTATAAAGGCTTTTCTCACAGCTTTTAATAAGAGATATAAAAGCTTTTTTATCACCTTTTTTAGCTAGTTTTACTTCATATTCTAAGGGTTTATTTATATCCTCTTTCATTACTAACTCCACCTTACTTCCTCCCTTCACAACCATTAGATAAACTATATAGGAGGTTGGTTCACTAAAATATAAAAAATTATTATTTATGGATATTTCTCAGTTGTCACTAAGAAATTTAGAATTGATTTTGTAGCGGCGAACAGTGTTCGCCATATATTATTGAATTATTAGATATCTAAAAAACCAGCAATTACATTGCTAGTCAAAAAATAAACTCCTCCTTAATTATGAACTGTGCATTGTGCATTATTTAAGGTTGTGTATTGTTTAAAGTTATCCACAGTTTTAATTTTTTATAATTTCCTATAGAATAAAAATAAGGCTGTCTTAGAATTAACTTAAAGAGTTAATTCTAAAACAGCCTCTAATTACATTTTATTATATTGAAGATAAATCTTCAGATTCATTAAATTCTTACTTTTGTTTATATTTCTTAATAGTGAGTCTCTTTCATTAAAGTATTCATATACACTTTCTATAAAAAATAAAATAACAATTGCATTTATACCTGTAACAATAGTAGAAATAGCGCTGCTCTTTACCCCATAGCATATAGTAAATATAACTATTGAAATAATAATTGCTATTAAAAACTTTAAGGTAGAATCTTTTAGTACATATTGCTTTTTCATAAAAGTTTTTGAACTGTTATTTAAAAAAATATCTTGAATTAACTCTTGGCTTTGAAGAATATTTTTCTTACTTCCATCACATTCACCATATTGTTTGATAGAATTTATATCTTCAAAGCGATCTGCCAAAAAATTATAAATTTTAGCAGTTCTTATTTCCTCTTCTGTAGAGCTGTGGTTTATTAAAGCTTCCTGATAATTATTAAGTTTTACTTCTGCTATATACTTACCAGTTGATAAACTTTTTCTATACATATTATCTAAATATGCCTCATTAAATTTTGAATTTTCATATAAAAACATTAAATTAGTACATCCCTTCAACTCTACATCCTCCTATCTATAAAAGAAATAAAATGACCTATTAAGAATACACTGTAAATAAATAAAATTCAATAGTTTTTTATATATTTATTTATAATATTTTTAAATAGTATTTTTATTGCAATTTCTCTTTAAATAAATAGAATATTTTACAACTTATTAAAGGTTAGTTTGCATTGAAAAATCTGGCTTTCTGACTGTTTTTCAATCCCTTCAATGTAACAAGTGTTTTCATCGCATNNATTTTCATCCTCTAAATCATTATACTTATAGAAAAAAATCTTTTCCCCACATTTTGCTTCTTTAATAAAATTTAATTGGAGCGTTTCTATTCTCATATCTTTGTATATTTCTAATGGAAAACAATCCTCAACCCATTCTATGTACTTAGCATTATTAACGTGAAGATTTAAATCTATATCATTATATCTAACTTTCTTCTTTGCAACTAGAACTTTATCACATTTAGGGAATTTAATCTTTTCTAATCTCTCATAAGGTTCAAAACGATTTTCTATAGCTGGAATATCTATAGGTAATTTACTTATTCTTTGAGGAAACATAGAATCTTCAGCAACTAATAAATAAGCTGCATTAATATCTCCTATATGATTTTCCTCTCCATCATAAATTCTAAAAGAACGAGTAAAAAACATTTTATCTACGCCACTAGGCCATGTTTCCACAATTACTTCATCATTCCAATTAACATATTTCTTCATCTTTATTTTTAATCTTGAAACTACCCAAAATAAGTTATGTTTTTTTAAATCTTCATATCCTACTCCTAAAAGTTCCGCATGTATGCTTGAAGTTTCCTGCATATAATTGATTAATGAATGCATTTTTATTTTTGTACTATAGTCTGTTTCATTAAACTTAACCTTATAAACTTCTCTATGTATATTCTTCATAACAATCACCTCTTAATTTGTTTATAATTAAAAATATCATCTATTTTAAAATTACATCTAATGTGTAAATATTTCTTTAAGAAGAAGTGCTAATAAATTACTTATTATTAATTTTATAGTCCTATAGTATATTTCTACAATAACACTATATTTAAATATAAACAATAAAAAATTCTTAAATAGTTATAGATTTCTTGAAAAAATAATTTGATACTCAAAACATTTTCTACATACTATAAACTATACGTATTTTACAGATTTAGATACTCAAAAACATTATTATAGATATAGTTCTAAAGAAGCAAGGCAAATAGAAAAGTGTGGTTAACCCACACTTTTTAACATCTACTTATTGGTCCATATTTATGTTTATCAAGCTTTAATAATGCTTGTGTCAGCTCCTCTACCTGTTACTTTCCATCCATAATAATCTTATATATAATTACAATTCGTTAATGTTAAAGGTCAAAATATAAACTATCATCTTTTATAAAGAGCTTTTATATAGGCTATTTAATAAATTCTTATATAGTTTGACAATGCGTCCATAAGCTTTTCTTCATTTCTTAATGTAAGTTTTTTGAGATTAATATTAATCTCATCCTCACTATCTTTAATCATTATTATCATCATGTTATCTTTAATTTTAATTTTTTCAACCTTATCCATATTTATACTCTTACTAAATATAGTTCCGCTATTAACTATTATCTTTTTATTCTTTATACTTACATAGTTTATTTTACTTATATTAAAAAAATAGATAGCAAATATTAATGTTAGTATTACAAAAATAAGTATCAATAAACTAAAACCTTTAAATACTTCTGATAATGAGCTACAATTAAAAACTAAAAATCCAAATACAAAACTGCTTATAATTGCTAAAAATAAAAAAATAGTTGCAGTAATTGAATATACACTTCTCTTCTTATACTTTAAATTATACTCGTTGATTTTTTCCATATTTAATCCCCCCCATTAAATATTATACCATATTGTTCCATAATTTTTAAACAATTGTAAGAATATTTTTACAATTTAAATTATTTTATATGGCATATAAATTAGACTATGCTTTAATTTGATGTTGAAAATTGATATAGTATTAAAAAGGGTAATAAGGATACATCTGTAAATCCTGCAATAAGATTTTTGCTGATTTCACAAACTCTGCTACTTACAAAAACAATAAAGCATAAAAAAGGAATTCACCATCTCCAACACATTAATGCTATACACAGTAAATTAAAGAAATATATGAATAGTATTAATGTTATGATTAGCATATAGCTGAACTATGATTTAATACTCAGTTGTATATTAACCAAACATTTTCTATATGAAAATAGTTGCGACAATAACCTGTATTTTATATATACTTTTTCTTGAAAGGAGATTTTTTATATGGATTGGCTAAAAAGGATGAATCGTGCATTGGACTATGTTGAGAGCAATCTTACAAATGAAATTGACATGAATATGGTGTCTCAAATGGCATTATGTTCATCTTATGATTTTCAAAAAATGTTCTCGTTTATAACTGGAATATCACTCGTTGAATATATAAGGCGTAGAAGACTAACTATTGCAGCCTTTGAAATTCAAAACAGTGATATAAAAATAATGGATGTTGCTTTAAAGTATGGTTATGAATCACCAGTTTCATTTACAAGAGCATTTCAGGTGTTGCATGGTATAGCGCCATCATTGGCCCGTGATGGTGGAGTTGTACTTAAAGCTTATCCTCGAATATCCTTTCAAATTTCTATTAAAGGGGAGAGTGAAATGGAATACAGAATTGAAACAAAACAAGCTTTTGACATTTTTGGAATTGAGACTATTGAGTCTTCAATTGGAGATGAAATATATCAAAGCCCCGCTCAACTTTGGCAAGATTGTCAGAAAAATGGACTGTATGAAAAGTTGTTTAAAGACTCTGGCAATTTACCATCGTTTATTTCACAAGATTTATGTAAAATTCATGGTGCAGTAAACTATAGAAAAACAGAAAAAAATACATTTCCTTATATGCTTTGTTCTTTTGTAAGTGAAAATAGTAATACAAAAGGTTATAGTATCGCTCACATTCCAGAGCAAACCTACGCTATTTTTCCATCTAAAAGATTCCAATGGGATAAAGATTTAATGAAAATTATAGCCACACTCCAAAGAAGATTTTATACGGAATGGTTACCAACTTCAAACTACGAAAAAATTGAAGGTGGGGAATTTGAAGTTTATGGTGGAACTCCTGAATATGGTTATATTGAACTATGGTATCCAGTAGTAAAAAAAGAATAACTAACTTATACTTTTAAAGTTTTTAATGAACATTTTTTAAATATGGATCAAGGGAATTAAACTTACTTCCCTTGATTATTTTTACTTATAACATACTCTTAAATATTTCCAGAGCATTTGTATGTTCAATTAAAATTTTGATACCTATAAATATTAATATAATTCCACCTAATATCTCTGCTTTACTCTCTAAAACATTACCTAAACTTTTACCAGCTATAACTCCAAAGAAACAGGTTGCAAAAGTAATTATAGAAATTAAAGCAACTGCTAAAACTATATTTACACTTAGAAAAGCAAAGCTAACTCCTATTGCTAAAGCATCTATACTAGTGGCAATAGCAAGCAAAAGCATTATTTTCGCTGTTAAATCGTATTTAAGTTTATCTTCATCATTACCCTTTATGGCTTCATAAATCATTCTACTACCTATTATAGATAACAATATAAAAGCTATCCAATGATCAAACTTTATTATATAATCTGAAAAATTAACACCTAATAACCATCCTATAAGTGGCATAAGCCCCTGAAATATCCCAAAATAAGCACCTACTCTTATAGCATTTTTTATTCTATGTCCTTTCTCTTTCATTCCAATGGTTAAAGATACTGCAAAAGCATCCATTGCTAAAGCTAATGACGTTAAAAAAATTGATATAATGCTCATGTTAACCCATTTCTCCTTCTAAAATTTTAATAATAATTTTCTAATAAAAATAAAAGACTTATGTATAGCACAAAAAATATTTTTTGTGCTATACATAAGTCTCACCATTTAATACAAAGCCAGATGCGAAGCATCAGTATGTTGACCTTGAAACAGATTACTCTGCCAGCTACTCCCTTATGTTCCCTATATTTATCTATTACTAATTATATAATAAACTAAACATACTGTAAAGCGTCTAATGGTAATATTTTACATAAAACATGATTTATTCCTATTTGGTTCTCTTTATTCGAGACAATTCTTCTCTAAAAGTATCCTTTAATTCTCTAGAAATTTCTGCAAACTCTTCACTAGAGGAAGCTATTTCTTGCAATGACTGATTTTGCTCTGTAATAACTTTAGAACTTTCAAGAGATATCTTCTCAATATTCTCAATGGCATACAACATTTCATTAGAAGAATGTTCTATATCATTTATAAATTCTAAAAGTTTTCCTACTCCATTTACTCCATTTAGAAGATCCTTATCAGTTTTATCTATAAACTCTACAGTACTTTGTACTATTTGCATTATGGCATCTATAGTTTCTTTAATTTCTTTAGTAGATTCTTGTGATACCTCTGCTAGTTTTCTAATTTCTTCTGCAACTACTGCAAATCCCTTGCCAGATTCGCCGGCTCTAGCTGCCTCTATTGATGCATTTAGTGCTAATAGATTTGTTTGAGAGGCAATTCCCTGTATTGTAATTAATATATCCATTATAAGTTCTGACTTACCTTTTAAATCATTTATCTTGTCTACGGACCTTTTCATAGAATTATTTATAGATTCTATATTGTTTTTAACTTCGTTACCAAATTTAGTGCAAGCATCTGTTTTTTTGTAGACCTCTTTAGCTTCATTTAAGCTATTCTTAGCCTCATTTAATACCTCATTCGATTGAATTTGTATATTACTTGAAACTTTTGATATTTCTTGCATTGAATTAGCTATTTCAGAAGACATATTATTAATTTTTGACGAATTGCTATCTACAGTATTTATTAACTCTTCATATTTACTATTATTTTTAATTATCTCAACAGCACCTAATGGATTCCCTTTATCGTCATACATTCCTGAGTTTGATGCTAAAGTTGAAAATCTTTTTCCTTTTCTATCAATCATTTCTGCTAATGAGTCTTTAATGAAATTTTTGCTATAGACTGCCTTAGTAGTAGGACAATCTTTGCAAATCTCTGTATTAAAAATTTGTTTGCAGGTCATATTTTTTGCTTCATTTTCTGTATATCCTGTTAGTTCCTCCATAGCTTTTGACCAGTATATTATATTATAATCCATATCTCTAACATAAAAAGGATCTGGTACCGCATCTCTTATAGCTCTTAACATATATACTTCTTTTTTTAACTCTTCTATTTTTTTATTTTTATCTTCTATTTCCTGTAATAGCCTTTTGTTCTTACCAAACACTTAAATTCCCCCTTAAATTATTTTCATTATTAATTTTATAAATTAGTTTATAAGCTAATATGGGAAACTAGCACTTGTATTGCTAGTTAAAAAACTCATTAAAGAAATTATTTTGATAAAAAATAGCCTCCACCTTAATTATGCATTTTGCATTGTGAATTGAAATACTTAAGAATGTAGCTATACCCAGATATACATCAATTTTAAAATAATTCACATATAGATGTACCACTTCTAAATTTGATTTATACCTAAAAGTAATTAACATTTATTGGTACCGCCACTAATGCTAATAAAATCACAATTCACAATTATGGGCATCTCTCAGCGATTGCTGAGAAATTTAGAATTTATTCCGTAGCGGCGAACAGTGTTCG
>NZ_DKLM01000100.1 GCF_002455975.1 Clostridium sp. UBA6640 | reverse complement strand
AAAAAATAAATATTTATTTTTTTATTTTTTATTAAATTTTTATTGACTTTTAATTTTTAATTGATATATATTTATTACTTAAATGACTTTAAGAAATAAATAGTTACTGAGAAATATTTATGTATTAAATAAAAACATTGAACTATTTCTAGGGGGTAATACTTTGAATGAAAAAAAAATAATAATGACTGGTGGAGGATCTGCTGGCCATGTTACACCAAACATAGCATTGATGCCAAAGTTAAAAGCTTTAGGGTATGATATACAATATATAGGAACTAAAAATGGTATAGAACGTCAATTAATTGAGGGGGAAAATATAAAATATCATGTTATTTCCAGTGGTAAATTAAGAAGATACTTCGATGTTAAAAACTTTACAGATCCTTTTAGGGTGATAAAGGGAGTTTTTGATGCTATATCTATACTTAAAAATGAAAAACCTAATATAGTATTTTCTAAAGGTGGATTTGTATCTGTGCCGGTAGTATTAGCAGCAAAATTTAATAAAATTCCTGTTATTATTCATGAAGCAGATATGACACCAGGACTTGCAAATAAAATTTCGATGCCATACTGTACTAAAATTTGTGTAACTTTTCCAGAGGCACTTAGTCACATTGAGAATAAAAAAGCGGTACTTACCGGACTACCAATAAGAACTGAGCTATTACAGGGTAGTAAAATAAAAGGACAGCAAATATGTGGTTTTAAAGATGATAAGCCAATTGTATTAGTAGTTGGTGGAAGTTTAGGATCAAAATTTATAAATGAAGTTGTAAGGGAAAACTTACAAGAATTATTAAAGAAATTTGATATAATTCACGTTTGTGGTAAAGGGAATTTATCAGAAAACCATAAAAATATCGAAGGATATGTACAGTTTGAATATGTAAAAGAAGAACTTCCACATCTAATGAAAGCAGCTTCTATAGTTGTATCAAGAGCAGGTGCAAACTTTATTTTTGAATTGTTATCTCTTAAGAAGCCTAATTTACTTATACCGCTTTCTGCAAAGGCAAGTAGGGGAGATCAAATATTAAATGCTAAATCTTTTGAGAAAAATGGATATAGCATGGTCATAGAGGAAGAAAATTTAAATTCTAAAGTTTTATTAGAAAAATTAGATGAATTATATTTAAATAGAGAAAAATATGTTGATGCTATGGACAAAAGTGATGTAAAAAATAGTATTGATAAAATTATAGAGTTAATAGAAACTTATAAAAAGCCGTGATAACCACGGCTTTTTATAATTGCAATAGAGTAGAAAGCTATTTCTAAAGATGTTGAATACTTTTTAGCATTTGCTATATTTACAGAAGGTGATTATGTGATTCTAGAAACCACATATAGTAATATATTTCACAATAAAAGTTTGATAAAAATTATACAAAGTATTATAAAGAATCAGTGGCTTAAAAATATATATGTAAAACTAAGATTACTACTGCAAGCAGTACTGGCGAGGATATGATGGGAATTTATTATTTAAAAATAATATATGCAAAAAAAGAAAACAATATAATTTTTATAGGATATTAGGCAGAGAGGGCCTTAGAGTAAAATATAGAATATATAAAAGAGTAAAAATTTTAAGAAAAGAATATAAATTGAAATTAAAAATATAGTACCCTTAAACAGTATATTTCTATATTCATAGAAAATATAAAGTGTAAAAAAATAAAGAAAATTTAGAAAAGGATAAATTCAATATAGAAATATTATTGTTGAATTAAGGGGTTATACTAAAGGATAGAAATGACAAATGGTTAAAAATATAACAATTAAAGTGGTAATTAATACTTGAATTTTGAAGACTATAGTATATAATGAAAAGTGTATAACATGCTATTTTTTAGTAAAAATATTATATATAAAATGTACTTTTTAAAGTGTTTCTCCCAAGTTTTATCATCAGTTTTATTTTCAGATAATGTAAATTATGAGTAATGAGAGACAACTCAAAAGTAAATTTTACAAAGAAAGAAGGTTTGGACGATGAGAAAAATGAAGACTATGGATGGAAATACCGCTGCTGCTCACGTAGCATATGCCTTTACAGATGTAGCTGCGATATATCCAATTACACCATCATCACCAATGGCAGAACACTGTGATGAATGGGCAGCACAAGGAAGAAAAAATATCTTTGGTCAAACTGTAAAAATGATGGAAATGCAATCTGAGGCTGGAGCTGCAGGAGCAGTACATGGTTCATTACAAGCTGGAGCATTAACTACTACATTTACTGCTTCACAAGGATTATTACTTATGATTCCTAACATGTACAAGATTGCTGGAGAACTATTACCAGGGGTATTCCACGTAACTGCTAGAGCGCTAGCTGCTCAAGCGTTATCAATATTTGGAGATCATCAAGACGTAATGGCTGCAAGACAAACAGGATATGCATTACTTGCAACTAATAGCGTTCAAGAAGTTATGGACTTAGCACCAGTTGCTCACTTAGCAGCATTAGAAGGAAGAGTTCCTTTCCTACACTTCTTTGACGGCTTTAGAACATCTCATGAAGTTCAAAAAATTGAAGCTTGGGATTACGAAACACTAGCTAAATTTGCAAATAAAGAAGCTGTTGAAGCATTTAGAAGTAAAGCTTTAAATCCAAACAATCCAGTAACAAGAGGAACAGCACAAAACCCAGATATATACTTCCAAACTAGAGAAGCATCAAATAGATTCTATCATGCAATACCAGAAATCGTTGAAAAATACATGGAAAAGATAAATAAAGAAATAGGTACAGATTATCATTTATTCAACTACTATGGTGCACAAGATGCAGATAGAATGATAGTTGCTATGGGTTCAATTTGTGATGTTGTAGAAGAAACTATCGATTATTTAACAGCTCATGGAGAAAAAGTAGGACTATTAAAAGTTCACTTATATAGACCGTTTTCATTAGAACACTTCTTCAAATACATACCAAAAACTGTTAAGAAGATAGCTGTTTTAGATAGAACAAAAGAACCAGGTTCTGCTGGAGAACCATTATATCAAGATGTAAGAACTGCTTACTATGATATAGAAAACAAACCAGTTATAATAGGTGGAAGATACGGATTAGGATCAAAAGACACTACTCCATCTCAAATAGTTACTGTATTTGATCATTTAAATAGTGAAAGTCTAAAAAATGGCTTTACAATTGGTATAAATGATGATGTAACTCATACTTCATTAGAGACATCAAGAGAAATCAGAACTACAACTGATGGAACAATAGAATGTAAATTCTGGGGTCTTGGATCAGATGGTACTGTTGGAGCGAACAAAAGTGCTATTAAAATCATTGGAGATAACACTAACATGTATGCTCAAGCATACTTCTCATACGACTCTAAAAAATCAGGTGGTATAACAGTATCTCACTTAAGATTTGGTAAAAAACCAATTAAATCACCATATTTAATAAACCATGCTAACTATGTTGGATGTCACAATCAATCATATGTTAATAAATATGATGTATTATCTGGAATAAAAGATAATGGAACATTCTTATTAAACTGTATTTGGAATAAGGAAGAATTAGAAGCACATTTACCAGCTAGCATGAAGAGATATATAGCAGAACATGATATTAACTTCTATACTATTAACGCTGTTAAAATAGCAGAAGAAATAGGATTAGGCGGAAGAATTAACATGATAATGCAAGCTGCCTTCTTTAAATTAGCTGATATAATTCCAATAGAAGAAGCAGTTGATCACTTAAAGAAAGCTGTTGTTGCGTCTTATGGTAAGAAGGGTGAAAAGGTTGTCAAAATGAACCATGATGCCATAGATGCAGGTGTAAACTCTATTGTTAAAGTAGAAGTGCCAGAATCTTGGAAAAATGCACAAGATGAAATGAAAGCAATCCAAGAAAAACCAGATTTCATTAAAAACATAGTTGATGTTATGAATAGACAAGAAGGAGACAAGCTTCCTGTAAGTGCATTCATAGATAGAGAAGATGGTACATTTGAACCAGGTACAGCTGCGTTTGAAAAGAGAGAAATTGCTATTAATGTACCAGAGTGGCAACCAGATAAATGTATACAATGTAATCAATGTTCATATGTATGTCCACATGCAGTAATTAGACCATTCATAGGAACAGAAGAATCTTATAAAAATGCTCCAGAAACTTTAGATGTCGTAGATGCTAAAGGTGGAAAAGCATTTGAAGGATTAAAATTCAATATGGGAGTGAGCATCCAAGATTGTACAGGTTGTGGAAACTGTGCTCAAGTTTGTCCGGCAAAAGAAAAGGCTCTTATCATGAAGCCACTTGATACACAAACTAAGCAAATAGAAAATTGGGAGTTCAGCTTATCATTACCTAAGATGTCAAATCCAATGGGAGTAGCAAGTGTTAAAGGTAGCCAATTTGAAACTCCATTATTAGAGTTCAGTGGTGCTTGCGCAGGTTGTGGAGAAACTCCATATGCTAAACTTGTAACTCAATTATATGGTGATAGAATGATGGTAGCTAATGCTACAGGATGTTCTTCTATTTGGGGAGGAAGTGCTCCTTCAACTCCATATACAGTTAACCATAAAGGTAAAGGACCAGCTTGGGCAAACTCATTATTTGAAGACAATGCTGAGTTTGGATTAGGTATGTTCTTAGGAGTTAACCAATTAAGAGGAAAACTAGAGTTAGCTGTTAAAGAAGCAACAAATAGTAACATTACTGAGGAATTAAAAGCTCTATTTAATGAGTGGTTAGATAAGAAAGATGATGCAGAAGCTACTAAAGTTCTTGCGGATAAGATATTACCATTCTTAGAAGCTGGAAAAGACAATGCTGTTTTAGCAGAAGTTTATAACAAAAAAGACTTCTTCGTTAAGAGATCACAATGGATCTTTGGAGGAGACGGTTGGGCTTATGATATTGGATATGGCGGAGTTGACCATGTTCTAGCTAGTGGAGAAAATGTAAATGTATTAGTATTTGATACAGAAGTTTACTCAAATACAGGAGGACAATCTTCAAAATCTACTCCAACTGCTGCTATAGCTAAATTTGCAGCTGCTGGTAAGAGAACTAAGAAGAAAGACCTTGGAATGATGGCAATGAGCTATGGATATGTTTATGTTGCTCAAATAGCTATGGGAGCTGACCAAAATCAAACTCTTAAAGCTATAAGAGAAGCAGAAGCATATGATGGTCCATCATTAATAATTGCATACGCTCCATGTATAAACCATGGAATCAAAAATGGTATGGGTGCTACTCAATTAGAAACTAAACTTGCAGTTCAATCTGGATATTGGGCATTATACAGATACAACCCAATGTTAAAAGAAGAAGGCAAGAATCCATTTAGTTTAGATTCTAAAGAGCCAACATTATCATTTAGAGATTATCTAATGGGTGAAGTAAGATATGCATCATTAGCTAAAACATTCCCAGAACAAGCTGAGAAATTATTCGCTAAAACTGAACAAGATGCAAAAGAAAGATTAGAAGGCTACAAAAGACTTGCAGCTCAAGATTTTTCTAAATAATAGATCATAAAAGGATGAGAGGAGACTCTCATCCTTTTACAATTGAGAATGGATGATTGACAATTGAGAATTGAGGTTGAAATTAATTCTAGCGAATTAATTTCTTAAATAGATTTTTTTACTAGCAATAAAATTGCTAGTTTTTTTAAAAAAAAGTTACCCTGTAACTTCGAAAAAAGAATCAATTTGAAATTTCTCAGTGATAACTGAGAAATATCCATAATTGTCCATTGTCCATTGTCAATTTTCAATTAATGAAGTGTATTTATTTACAATAAAAGAGCATAATAATATTGAGCCAATGTTATAAATTAATTTAATATTTAAATTTTTATATTTTTACCTAAAAATGCTTTTATTATTTGATAAATAAGGGTAAAATGATAACATAAACATAGAGGAGGTAATTACTATCGAAGAAAATAAAAATTGCGGATGTGGTTGTGGTCATGAAGAACATAATCATGGACATGAAGATTGCGGATGTGGCTGCGGAGAACATGAAGTATTAACAGTTGAATTAGAAGATGAAAATGGAAATACGGTTCTATGTGAAATAGTAGATGGATTTATGCACGACGAAAATGAATATGCAATAGTTCAAAACCCAGAAGATGGAGCTATATATTTATTTAAAGTTGTAGGAGATGACGAAGTAGGAGAATTAGTTGTTCCAGAAGAAGAAGAGTATGAAGCAGCTAAAGCTTATTACGAAGAATTAATTACACAAGAAGATTAAGAAACTAAAAAGTCGCTATGTATAAGCGACTTTTTGTTTTTTGTTGTATAATTATATTACTAATAATAGTGGTAATATTCGCTCAATTTACTACTTTATTTAATTGTATTATTCAAATTTTTATTATTAATCTTTAATTTATTTATAATTCTTATCTAATGGTAATAATCATAAATAAATTAACATCTATTATGTAAAAATTTTTGGTATAATTTATGAAATTGTCATATAATAGATAGGTAATAAAATATATTTTTCAAGGCAGGAGAGAAAGAATGGAAAGATTAGCTATATTTGATATTGACTATACTCTTACAAGAAGAGAGACGTTATTTGAATTATATATGTTTATGTTAAGGAAAAAGCCAAAGCTAATAATACATGCACCACGTAATATATTATCTACGATATTGTATATATTAAAATTAAGAGATGCATCAAAAGCTAAAGAGACCTTTATAAGATTTATTGATGGCATAAAGGAAGATGAAATGCAACAGATAGTAAAGGAGTTTTATGAAGAAAGACTATCTAAAATCCTTTATGATGATGCTATTAATATGATGAGGAAATTAAAAGAAGAAGGATGTAAAATATATTTAATTTCCGCTTCAGCAGAGTTTTATCTAACAGAACTATACAATATAAAAGAAGTAGATAAGATTATCGGTACAAGATTTAAAGTGGAAAATAGTATACATAGACCGATGATTGAAGGAAAGAACTGCAAAGGGGAAGAAAAAGTAATTAGACTCATGGAAGAGATTAAAAAAGATAATATTGAGGTTGATTTTAAAAATTCTTATATGTTTTCTGATTCACTATCAGATTTACCACTTTTTAATTTAGTAGGAAATGCTTATTTAATCAATTATAAAAAATACCATGATACTATTGAAATATTAAAGTGGAAGTAAAGGAGAAGATAGATATGAGTGAAGTTATCAATAAATATTTTATATATAATGGAGAAATAAAAGAAGCAGATCAATACGAAAATATAAAGCCAACCGGCAGCAAACTATTATATGAGGTAATAAGAATAATAGATGGGAAACCACTATTTTTAAAAGAACATATAGAAAGATTAGAAAATTCCATAGGATTAACTGAACAAGGAATTACTATTAATAAAGAAGGACTTTCTAAAGATATATTAGAATTAGTAAAAGTAAATAAAGTTTATGAAGGAAATATAAAAGTTATATTAGATAAAGAGGATATATATATATTCTTTATTAAGCATAGTTATCCAAGCGAAAAGATGTATAGTGAAGGGGTGAAAACTATATTATACTTTGGGGAAAGAGAAAATCCTAATGCTAAGGTTATCAATAATCAATTTAGAGAAGTGGTAAATAGTGAAATAAAAGCCAATAATGCTTATGAAGCAATTTTAGTCGATAGAAATGGTTATATAACAGAGGGAAGTAGATCAAATATTTTTATGATAAAAGATGAAGTAGTTTTAACAGCGCCTCTTAAAGATGTATTGCCAGGAATTACTAGAATGAAAATAATTGAAGCATGTAATGCACTAAATTTGAAAGTTGAAGAAAAACCAATAAGCTATAATGAAATAAATGCTTTAAGTGGATTATTTATTTCTGGAACTTCACCAAAAGTATTACCTATAAATTCTGTAGGAGATATAGTTATTAGATCACAAGAGAATAAAATAACTAAGGAAATTATGGATAAATTTAATGAAATAATTGCTGAGGATATAATTAAGTTTAAAATTTTTTAAAAAATATAAAGTAGGTAAGAAAAATGACGATAATTAAAATAAAATGTCATTAGTTCATTTACCTAAGTGTGTTAAAGGGTAGGAGGATATTTATGGCAAGTTTAAATAGCAGTTTAACTAATAAGCAAGAAATGGGACTTGTAAAAATTGAAAATGAAAAAGTGGTTGTTATTAATCCTATAGATGGAAATAAACCAGCAAAAATTTTACCTTGCGATGAAGTACAAATAATTGTGGATAGCAGAGAAGTTACTTCTCCTATTGAAGTTTTTGAAGAAAACAATATTGAGATAAGAATTAGGGAAACAGAGGCTAAAAGAGAACTAAATTTATCAGTATCAGAAGATAAAATGGAAGCAAGAATTTCAATAAGATATATTCCTAAAGAAGAGTACGAACTGAAGGACACAGAATTATTAACAGAACTAATTCCAGGTATACAATATGTTGGACTTACTATGCCGCCTAAATATACTGAACTTCAAATATTAAGTGAACTGTCTAATTTAGGAATAATTTATGGAATAGATGATGAGGCAGTAAAAAGATGCTGTGAAGAAGAGAATATTGCAAATTTAATTATTTCTAAAGGGAAGGAACCTACATACCCTGTAGATGATGAAATAGAAATATTTTTTCAATCAGAATTTGATAAAAAATTAGAAGTTGATGAAAAAGGAACTGTAGATTTTAAATCTATTGGAGCAGTAGAAGTAGTTCGTAGAGGAGATGTAATAGCAACCTTAAAAGAGGGACAAGAAGGAGCTATAGGATTTAATGTCTATGGTCAATTGCAAAGGCCTAGAAAGCGTAAAGAAAAGAAAATCTTTGCAAATAATGGCGGTAGACTTGAAAGAAATTCAATTATAGCTACCATTGATGGAAAGCCTCATGTACAAGGGAATATATTTTCAGTAGAACAGGTACATCAAATTAATAGGGATGTAGATATTTCTACAGGTAACGTTAAATTCATAGGAGATGTAATAATTTATGGTGATGTTAAAGAAGGAATGACTGTAGAAGCAGGTCATGAGTTAACAGTTAATTCAAACGTGCTTCGTGCTGAGTTAAAAGCAGGGGGAAATATTACAGTCAAGGGTAATATAATATCATCATCCATTATAGTAGGGAGTAACAGTCTAGACTATTCACTATATATAAATGAGCTTGAAGACTTTCAAAATTTACTAGGCAGGCTTTATGATACTTTACTTAAGGTAAATCACAAGCAGATGATAACAAATAATGTCTCTGATAGAGAGCTAGTAAAGTTTATTGTAGAAAGTAGATTTAAAAATTTCAAAAATGATGTTAAAAGTGTATTAAATGTAATGGAAACACAAGGAGAAATCTATGATAGCTTATATGCTATAGTAAAAAATAAACTAGATAACAGTTATTTTTCTAATATATTAGCTATAAGCGAAATAAAGCAAATTCAACAAATGGTTACACAAAAGCTAAATAGTGTTAAAGTAGGTACTATGTATCAATCTAATTTAACTGCTAACTATATACAGGATTCTAAAGTTAGCTCCACAGGCTCCGTTTACATCAATGGAAAAGGAGTTTATAAATCAGAAATAAATGCGATGGATAGTGTTTATTTTGTTGCCGAGAGAAGTACTACAAGAGGTGGCATTATAAATGCAACCAATGAAATAAAATGCAAGATTGTAGGAACCATTGCAGGAGTTTCGACTATTTTAAAGGTAAAGAAAAATGGACATATCTATGCGGATATTGCTTACTATAATACAAAGTTTATTATAGGTGAAAAGGAATTTTTATTAGAAGAACCTAGTAGGAACATCCATGTTTATTTAGATAATGATAAAGATCTAGTAGTTGATAAATTTAAATTGTAGAAGGTGAAATTATGAGTAGGGAAATTAAAATGCTAATTTTTTCTATCGGTGACCAGTTCTATTCTGGAGACATTATGGAGGTAGAAAGAATTTTAACTTATGAAGAACCAACAAAGCTTCCGGATTCTCCAGAGTTTTTAAAAGGAGTTATAAATTACGAAGGAAACATACTTCCAGTTATATCTCTTTCTGATAGATTTCATAAAATATCTAGTGACTCAGAGGAACATTTAAAAATTATTGTCACAAGACAAGAGGATAAAAAAATAGGTATCATTGTAGATTCGGTTTCAGAAGTAAAACCAATAATGGAAGATCAAATTGAAGATGCCCCAGATATTGCTTCTCAAATTTCTAAAAGGTATATTAAAGGATTAATAAAAGAAGACGAGAGAATAATTGTGTTCTTAACTCTTGGAAGTATACTATCTGAAGAAGAAAAGCAATTAGTATATTAATGCGGGGTAATTATGGAGTATAAAGAGATAAAAATTGGAATTGGCGATTGCAATATAGCAAAACCACCAGATAGATTAATTACTATAGGTCTTGGTTCATGTATAGGTATAGCCCTGTTTGATAAACATTCAAAAATTGGTGGACTAGCCCATATAATGCTGCCAGATAGTAGTAAGTTTAGTAAAATAACTAATGAACTTAAATTTGCGGATTTAGCAATACCTACATTAATAGGCCAAATGAAAAATGCAGGTGCTAAAGAAAAATTTTTAAGGGCAAAAATTGCTGGAGGGGCTTCTATGTTCACTTTCTCTGATNNTGCTAAAGCAGTAAAGGAAATATTACAAAAGCTAAGTATACCGATTGATAGCGAAGATACTGGGGGAAATAAAGGGAGAACTGTAATTTTCGATACAATCACAGGAATATTGTATGTGAAAACTATAGGGGAAGGAATAAAAGAGATTTAACTTCACATATCGAGGTGATTTAATGGATAGAAAAATAAGGGTTATGGTGGTAGATGATTCTGCACTTATGCGTAGAATTATTTCTGATATGATAAATGCGGAAACGGATATGGAAGTAATTGATATTGCAAGAAATGGAGAAAATCTATTGAGCAAAATGAATACGACCGTTCCTGATGTAATTACGTTAGATGTTGAAATGCCGATAATGGATGGTATAACCACCCTAAAGAAACTGAAGGAGTTAGGAATATCATCGAAGGTTATAATGCTTAGTAGTTTAACTAAAGATGGTGCAGAAACTACAATGGAATGCCTTCAAAATGGTGCCTTTGATTTTATTGCTAAACCATCTGGTTCCATTTCTTTAGATATAAATAAGGTAAGAGAAGATTTAATAGAAAAAATTAGATCTATTAAAATAAGTAAAACTACAGCAGAAGCTGCCAATAAAAAATCTACTTCTTTTATCACAAGAACAAGGCTTAGAACTTCAGAAAAAATTAATAAAAAAATAAATTGTGTAGTTATTGGTGCTTCCACAGGAGGGCCAAAGGCACTGTATAGTGTAATAACTGCCTTACCGAGTGACTTAGGAATACCAGTACTTGTAGTGCAGCATATGCCTATAGGATTTACTAAAGCATTTGCTGAAAGACTTAATAGGTCAAGTAATTTAAAAGTGGTAGAGGCAGAGGATAAAATGCCTATAGAAAAGAATGTAGTATATATAGCAAAGGCTGGCTATCATATGGAAGTTGAGAATAATAAGATTGTACTAAATGAAGATCCAACAATTTGGGGAGTAAGACCAGCAGTAGATAAATTATTTATTTCTGCATCAAAGGTTTACGGCAATGGCCTATTAAGTGTTGTATTAACAGGAATGGGCAAAGATGGTGCTAATGGTACTGTAGAAGTAAAGAAAAACGGAGGATATACTTTCTCGGAAGATGAATCTACTTGTGTAATTTATGGAATGCCAAAAGCTACCTTTGAAACAAATATGGTGGATGAAGTATTACCACTACACCATGTATCAAGCAGAATTGTTAGAGCTATTAGAGGAGTTGAAAGAGATTAATGGATTTTAAACCATTAGAGCAATGGGTGCTCAGAGAATTAGGAATTGATTTAACAGCCTATAAGTCAAATCAACTTCAAAGGAGAATATCAAGCCTAATGTCTAGAGTGGGTGTAAATACAATAGAAGAATATATAAGAATCTTAAAAACAGATTTAACCCAAAGACAAAAGTTTATTGATTATTTGACAATAAATGTGACAGAATTTTTCAGAAATCCTGAAATTTTTGATGAATTTGAAAAAATAATAAAAAAGCATTTAGATTATAAAAAGCCATTAAAAATATGGAGTGCAGCTTGTTCAATAGGAGCAGAACCTTATTCTTTAGCTATGATGTTAAATGAAATAGCACCTAATATAAATCATAAAATCATAGCAACAGATATAGATAACACCATACTTGATAAGGCAAAAAAAGGAGAATATTCTGAGCAGGAAGTTAAGACTATACCAAAGACATTGATGAATAAATACTTCCAGAAGGAAGGGAATAATTATTTAATAAATAATAATATTAAAAGAATGGTAAGTTTTAAAAGACATGATCTTATACTAGATAACTATGACAATAATTTTGATGTTATAGTATGTAGAAATGTAGTAATCTACTTTAACCAAGATGTTAAAGATAAAATATATGATAAGTTTAGTAAATCCTTAAAAAAAGGAGGGATACTTTTTGTAGGTGCTACAGAAAGTATATATAACTACAAAGCTTTTGATTTTGAAAAAGTATCCACTTTTATCTATAGAAAGCTTTAAGGAGGAATAGTATGGATACGTCACAATATCTTTCAATGTTTCTAGAAGAATCTATGGACAACCTTCAGACCTTAAATGAAAGTCTTCTTATCTTGGAACAGGAACCAAATGATAAGGAAAAACTAAATGAAATATTTAGAGTGGCTCATACTATAAAAGGTATGGCAGCAACTATGGGATATAGTACCATAGCTGAACTTACTCATAAGATGGAGGATGTACTTTCAAACTTTAGAGAAGGTAAGCTAAATGTTACACCAAAGGTTGTAACAGTATTGTTTAAATGTTTAGATACCTTAGAAAACATGGTTAACAATATTGCAGAGGATAATGAAGAAGAGGTTGATATAGAAGAAATCGTGGAAGCTCTAGAAGGAATTTCCAAAGAACATGAAGCAGTGGAAGAACCGCAAGTTACTTCAGTACCTGCTACGATGGAAGTAGTAAGTACCTTAGAAGGAATTGAACTAAATGAATATGATATTGACGTAATTAAAGAGGCGAAGGATAGGGGATTTAATGCTTATAATATACATGTATCCCTTGATAGTGGAACAGTTTTAAAGTCTGCTAGAGCATTTATAATAATGCAAAATCTAGAAGCACATGGAGAAATAATTAAATCTGTACCAGTATTAGAAGATTTAGAAGCAGAAAACTTTGACTCTGATATACAGTTAGTTTATTTAACTAAAAAGTCAATGGAAGAAGTAAATGAAATATTAAACGGTATTTCAGAAATAAGTAGCGTTATTATTTCTAATGTAGAAGTAGAACATGCTAAAAATAATGAAGAGCATATTGAGCTTAATGAATACGATATTAGTGTGATTAAACAAGCGAAAGATAGCGGATTTAATGCTTATAACATACATTTAGTATTAGATGAAGGTACAATATTAAAATCTGCTAGAGCTTTTATAATAATTCAAAATTTAGAGGAACATGGGGAAATAATTAAAGCTATCCCTGTACTAGAAGATTTAGAAACAGAAAACTTTGACCTAGATATACAATTAGCTTATTTAACAAAAAAATCAAAAGATGAAATTGAAGAGGTATTAAACAGAATTTCAGAAATAAGCGAAATTAGAATTTCTAATATAGAATTAGAAAATATGAAAAACAGTGAGGCTAAATTAAACCTTAACTCCATAGAAAGTAAGGGGATAGAAACTAAAGTTAATTCTAAAAAAGTTGCAACTGAACCAAAGGAAATCATAAAAAATAATAAACCTAAGAAAAAAGAAGAGGGGAAAAAACAGCCAGCTAAAAGTGGTGAAAAATCTTCTCATGAAAAATCTAATAAAAATAGAACCGTTGGCCAATCTGTAAGAGTTGATCTTGAAAGATTAGATAAGTTTATGAACATGGTTTCAGAATTGGTTATTCATAGAACTAGGTTAGAGCAAATAAGTTTAAGTCATAAGATACCAGAATTAAATGAAACATTAGAGCAAGTAGCAAGAAGTACTTCAGATTTGCAAGACTTAGTCATGAAAATTAGAATGCTTCCACTAGATGTAGTGTTCAATAGATTTCCAAGGATGATAAGAGATTTGGCGCTAGAATTAAACAAAGAAATTGAATTAGAAATATTAGGTCAAGATACTGAACTTGATAGAACAGTTATAGAGGAAATTGGAGAGCCACTGATACATCTACTTAGAAATGCAGCGGACCATGGAATTGAAAGTCCTGAGGAAAGAATAAGCTCAGGCAAAGATCCTCAAGGTAAGATTAAACTCATAGCTTATTCAGAAGGAACAAAAGCCGTAATTAAAGTTGAGGATGATGGAAAAGGTCTTGATGTAGATAAAATTAAGGCAAAGGCTGAAAGAGTAGGAATTAGTACTGAAGGTATGAGTGATTTAGATATTAAAAATCTAATATTTAGCCAGGGCTTTAGTACTAACGAACAGGTTACAGATATATCTGGAAGAGGTGTAGGAATGGATGTTGTTAAAACTAAAATTTCTACTCTAGGTGGAACTGTAGATGCCATTAGCGAACTTGGAAAAGGTACAAGCTTTGTTATAAGACTACCACTGACACTTCAAATAATTCAAGCACTACTGGTTAAAGTAGGAAGTGAAACAATAGCTATATCCTTAGGATATATAGATAGAGTTATAGAATATAGAGAATCACTAATTAAAAAGACTAATAATAAAGAGGTCATTATCTATAACGATAATGTAATAAATTTGATAAGGGTAAATGAAAAATTAGGTTTAGAAGAACAAAGCTATGGTAAAAAATATATAGTTATGGTCAAGGTAGGAGAAAAACAAGTAGGATTACTTGTAGATTCACTACTAGGACAGCAAGAAATAGTAATAAAACCATTTGGAAAGACATTAAAAAGTATGAAGGAGTATATAGGTGCTACAATTCTAGGAGATGGATTAGTAACCTTAATATTAGATGTTGCATCATTAACATAAGGAGGTGTAGTTACTATTGGACTATACAGTATTTAATGAAATTCAATTAGATGCCTTAAGAGAAATTGGGAACATTGGTATAGGTAATGCTGCAACAGCAATGTCACAATTACTAAATAAAAAAATAGATATTACCTTTCCTATGGTTAACTTAATTCAATATGAGGATATTTTTGAAAAATCTGATGCAGAACAATTTGTTTATGCTGTTATCATTAGAGTTCTTGGAGATGCACCAGGAAATATGCTTTTTATAATTGAAAAGCAATCACTTGCAAATATCGTAAATACACTATGCAATAATTGCGGTGATGAAATAAATGAAATGGGTATTTCAATACTTGCAGAACTTGGAAATATAATTTTTACAACCTATATGAATGCTATTGGAAAAATGACAAATTTATTGCTAGTACCATCTGTACCAGCGGTAACTTCAGACATGATGGGTGCCATATTATCTACAAGCTTTATGGAGTCAGGTCAATATGGTGACTATATATTAGACATTGAAACACAATTTGTACAAGAAAATGAAAAACTTGACGGGCATTTTTATTATATTCCAATGCCTGGTTCACTAGAGAAAATTTTAAAATCGTTAGGTTTAATGGAGGGAAATTTAAATGGCTAGAGTATTAATTGTTGATGACGCCACTTTTATGAGAATGATGATTAAGGATATATTAGAGAAGAATGGATTTGAAGTTGTAGGAGAAGCTGGAAATGGTATAAAAGCTGTTGAGCTATATAAAGCTGAAAAGCCAGATGTAGTAACAATGGATATAACAATGCCAGACATGGATGGAATTGAGGCAGTAAAAGCTATAAAGGCATTTGATCCAGCAGCAAAAATAGTTATGTGTAGTGCTATGGGACAACAAACTATGGTTATGGATGCGATAAGAGCAGGAGCGAGAGATTTTATAGTTAAGCCTTTCCAAGCAGATAGGGTTTTAGAAGCTATCAATAAGGTAGTTGGATAGGGAGGATTTATAATGCAAGTTGTTATATTTAGGATTGGTGAGGAACAGTTTGCAGTTGAAACCAATAAAGTACAGAGCATTTCTGACATGATGGAGATTACAAAAGTACCAAAATCTCCACAGTATATAAAAGGATTAATAAATTTAAGAGGAATTATAATAACAGTTTTAGATATTAATCTTGTTTTAGAAATGAAAGAAAGTAACTCTGAAGACCAAAATATTATAATTTTAGATTTGAAAGATGAAGCAGTAGGAATTACTGTAGATGCTGTAGACGAAGTTTTAGACATTGAAGATAGTCATATAGAAAAAGTTTATAATGAAAAAGAAAAAGTTTATATTAAAGGAGTAATAAATCTAAAAGATAGAATTATTACATTAATCGATTTAGATAAATTAATATTATAAGTTTTTTATAATATTTAAGGAATGAGGTAGGGTAATGTCAGAAGTATTATCTCAAAATGAAATAGATGCTCTTTTGAATGCTTTATCTTCTGGAGATTTAGAGCATGATTTTTTAGAGGAAAAAGAAGAAAAAGTTAAAGGGAAACCTTATGATTTTAAAAGACCTCAAAAATTTTCTAAGGATCATATTAGAACCTTAGAGCTTGTTCATGATAACTATAGCAGAATAATTTCAAACTATTTAACTGCACAGCTTAGAAGTAATATTAAGGTAAAAGTGGAGAGTGTTCAACAAATAACCTATGAGGAATTTATACATTCTATTCCAAATCCTACGGTATTAACACTTTTTAGAATGCCACCTTTTAGTGGACAAATACTACTTGAAACTAATGCAGAATTTGTATTGAGAATTTATGATGTTTTAGCTGGAGGTTCAGGAAGCAAGAAACCTATGCTAAAAGAACTTACAGAAATTGAGAAGAATTTGATAAAGACGTTAAATTCAGGATTAATCTCTAATTTAAGATTAGCTTGGGAAGACGTTTTAGAGGTTGAGCCAGAAATTGAAAATATAGAAACAAATCCAGCTTTAAATCAAACACTAGCACCAAATGAGCCAGTAGCTCTTATTACTTTCACAATTGAAATGTTTAATACAAATGTTTTTATGAATATTTGTATTCCATTTTTAAGTTTGGAAAAGGTGCTTGATAAGCTAGTAATTCAATACTGGTTTAGAGAAGATGATGAAACATTAGTTAAAGAGTCAAGAGAAAAATTACAAAAGAGATTAAAGGTAGTTGATGTTGGACTAAAAGCAGTGTTAGGTAAAGCAGAAATTACAGTTAGTGATTTCTTGGAATTGAATGTTGGGGATGTTATAACCTTAAATAGTAATATCGAAGAACCTATTGGGGTTTATGTAGAAGAACAGTTGACTTATATTGGTAAGCCGGGGTTATATGGCAAAAATAGGGCAGTTCAGATATTAGACTTTACAGATAAGGATGTGGAAGAAGATGAGTAACGGATTTCTGTCCCAGGAAGAGATAGACTCACTATTAAATGGTGGAGAAGCTCCAAAAACAACCAGTGACAAAAATATTTTTAATGATATTGAAAAAGACTTACTTGGAGAAGTGGGAAATATATCAATGGGTTCTGCAGCTACGGCACTTTCTACCATTATTGGGAAAAAGGTAAATATCACCACTCCAACTATAAAGGTAAGTACTTTAAATGAAATTAAAAAGGGTTTTGAAACTCCTAATGTAATTTTAGATGTTAAGTTTACTAGTGGAATAGCCGGCGGGAACCTATTAATAATGAAGGTAAACGATGCAGCAGTAATTGCAAATCTGATGATGGGTGGAGATGGAAAGGTAGAAGAAGCCTTAGAACTTTCAGAAATAGAAATAAGTGCTGTTTCAGAAGCAATGAATCAAATGATAGGTTCTGCTGCTACTTCAATGGCAACTATGTTTAGAAGAGAAGTTAATATTTCTCCTCCAGTTTCAAGTATTTGTGATGAAAGTACAACACCTATTGCTGAAGATATAGGTGATGAAGAAAATGTAGCCTTTATATCTTTTAGAATGACAATAGAAGACTTAATAGATAGTAACATAATGCAAGTATTGCCACTCGTTACAGCGCAAAAAATAGTTAGCATAATGATGGGAACAGATGAGGAACCAGCTAAAGCTGATTCACAGCCGAAAGTGAGCTCTGGGGCAAGTGCACCAACTCAAAATTATGAATCATCAATGGGGGAAAGCAAAGACATGGGTTATAATGAAAACTATGATGTTCAATACGATCATAAGCCTATTGAAAGCTATAAAGAGCCAGTTCAAGTTAGAGAGGCAACTTTTACTCAGTTACCAGAAAACCAAAATCATATTATGCCTAAAAATATTGATTTAATTTTAGATGTACCGCTTGAGGTATCAGTAGTTCTTGGAAGAACGCAAAAGAATATTAGAGACATACTAAACTTGGGAACAGGATCACTAATAGAATTAGATAAACTTGCAGAAGAACCAGTAGATATATTAGTAAACGGCAAGAAAATTGCCTATGGTGAAGTTGTAGTTGTAGATGAAAACTTTGGTGTTAAAATCACAGGAATAATAAGTGGAGAAGATAGGGTTAGAACTCTTGGAAAATAATTAATTAATCTACGATAATAATTAAGGATTAATAATGAAGAATGAAGAATTACGGTGAAAAAAGCTATGCTTTTTAATTGATTTTTAATAAAAACCAAAGGTTTTTATTAGATTTTAAAAGTACGGAGCTACTTTTAAATAAATCAATTTTAAACTTCTCAGTTAATGCTGAGAAGTTTCCTAAAATTCTTCATTCTTCATTTTTCATTTTTCATACTTATAATTGCATTTATTTATGCAAATTATGTAAGTTGTTTTTTCAAAGATATATCAATAAAACAAAATGGTGAAAAATGGCGATAAAATCAAGAGATTGCTGTAAAAAAGAATTTAATTAAATATAAACTTTTTATACATAATGACGATATAAGACATATAAGCAATTACTTTTATTATTAATGTGGGAGTGTAGAAATGAAAATAAATAATACATCAAATATTATAGCTATTAGCTCATACAAAGCTAACAAAGCAAATCAAGAGAAGACACAAGAGATGAAGCATCAAGATAGCTGTGAGATATCTGCTTTAGGTAAAACTTTAAATAGTTTTTCAAGTGGAGAATTTTCTGGAGTTTCTACAGAAAAAATAGAAAAGATTAGAGAAAAAATATCACAGGGAACTTATAAGGTAGATAGTAAACTAGTGGCTGAAAAACTTATAGATCATATGAAAGGAAGAGAATATTAACTATGGTTGAAATGCTAAAGGAAACTTTACTAAAACAAATAGATAGTATTAAAAAGCTACTGCAATTATTAGAAGAACAACATGAATATATTATTGCTAATGATGTATTCCAGTTAGAAGGAATAATTCCTAGGTTAAAAGAAGCCAACAGGAACATTGCTGTAATTGAAAGTGAAAGAAGACAATTGGTAGGAAATAAATCTATGAATGTAATCATTAATGAGTCAAATGATGGAGAACTTGAAAAATCTTATAACAAATGCATCATGACCTTAGAATCAGCAAAAACTCAAAAAGAAAGTAATGAAATGCTCATAAAGCAATGTTTAGGTTTTACAAATTCAATGTTAAGTATGATAAAACCAAGGGATAATAGTAATGTATACAATTCCTATGGAAAAATTAGAAAATGATGAGGTGAAAAAATGTCAGGATTATTTGCAACTTTAAACACATCAAGGGGAGCTATGTTTGCGCAGCAGACTTCCATAAATGTAACAAGCCATAACATTGCCAATGCTGGTACAGCTGGTTATTCAAGACAACAAGCAAGATTAGTTACATCAAGACCAATAACCTTAACTGGTCCAGGGCAAATTGGAACAGGGGTAACTGTTGCAGCTATAGAAAGAACAAGAGATAGCTTTTTAGATTTTCAAATAAGAAGAGCAGTAAGTAATAAAAGCATGGAAGAGATGAAACAAAAATATCTATCAGAAATTGAAAGTATATATAATGAGCCAGGAGATACAGGAATATCAAAGTTATTATCCGAATTTTTTGAGGCATGGCAGACTTTATCAGACAGCGCGGATAAAGAAGGAGCTAGAACAGTAGTGGCACAAAAAGCTAAAATGCTTGCTGAGGAGTTAAATCATGTTCATAAACAATTGACTGACGTTAAAACTAATACTCAAAAGGAGATACAACATTCTGTACTTGAGGTCAATAGTTTAATAGATCAACTTAATGCAGTAAATAAACAAATTATAACCATTACTGTAGCAGGAAATAATCCTAACGACCTTTTAGATACTAGGGACTTACTGTTAGATCAACTTAGTACTAAGTTTGGAATATCTACTAATAATAAAGCATTAAATGGAATGACCTTAAAACCAGAAGGCTATGATGTGGATTTACTTAGAAACATAGATTCAGAAGAAATTCATAAATTTGCATATGTAAATGATATAAAGGAAGATAAAACTAAAACATCTACTGACCCAAATAAAAAAATATATACTGTAACTTATTACAAAAATGGAGATGTAACAGATCCAAAGAGTGCAGTAGAAGTTACTATGGAATTAACACCAGAACAGTATAAAGATTTAAATGAAGGCAGAGTGCTAATAACTAATGAAGATGGAAATTTAGTTGATAAAGATGGAAAAGAATTAGATCCAAAATCTCTTAAATATGATGATATTAAGGATTCAGTTTTTAAACCTAAATCCGGTGCAATAAATGGGTTCCAAAACATTCAGCAGGATACAGATGATTATATTGCTAAATTAGATACTTTAGCTAAAACCATAGCATTATCTGTAAATGCTATTCATGGAGATGTAGAAGGCAATGCGATAAATTTCTTCTGTATAAAAAATATTGATGGGACTATTATCGACACGGATGCTAAAGATGAGAAGTCAGGACAAGGGATAACTGCTGGAAACATTGCTATTAACGATAAGATATTAGAGGATGTAATGCTTATAAATGCAGGAATTGACAGAAACTCAGGTTCCAATGACGGCAGCAGAGCAATGACTATAGCTCAACTTAGAAATATGGCTTTTCAAGTTCAAAAGGTGGATGCAAATACTACTTTAGCACAGTTTAAAGAAGATAATGGTTTTGGTGTTATTCAAAATGGAGTACGTACCTTTTTAAATGACCCTTCAGGTATGAAAATAGAAGGATATTTTACTAATACCATAAATAAACTTGGGGTAGATAATGAAGATGCAAAAAGAAAAATAGCAAATGAAAATGCATTATTAAATGGACTAGTTTCCTCTAGAAACTCTATATCTGGAGTAAATAGAGATGAAGAAATGATAAACTTAATTCAATTCCAACATTCTTTTCAAGCCAATGCTAAAATGATATCCACTGTAGACCAGTTATTAGATGTGGTTATAAATGGATTAAAGAGATAATGAGGTGAAGTAATGAGAATAACTGATAGAATGTTATCGGACAGTTTTTTAAACGATATGTATATAAATCTTAATAATATGAAGACCATTCAAGAGCAAAGAACTTCAGGAAAGGCATTTAAAAGACCTTCTGATAATCCCTTTGCTGTATCACGTTCCATGCAGATGTATGAACAAATTTCTGCTAATAAGCAATATAATACTAATATTAAAAATACAATAAATTGGTTAAATACTACTGATTCAACACTGGATCAAGCAGGTAAAGCACTTGCTAGAATAAAAGAGCTTATGGTATCTGCAGGAAATATTACATATGGAAGTGAGGAGCATAGGGCAATAAAAGATGAAATAAATGAAAAAATAGGAGAACTTTCTCAAATAATGAATGCTTCCTTCGATGGTAAGTATATTTTTGGAGGTACCAGGGGAGATAAAAAGCCTACAGAGGTAGTAACAGACAGCAATGGAAATAATGAAATCAAACTAACTATAGGAGACTTGAATGAAGAAATTGGCAAAATTAAAGATAAAATAGACAAGGATACAAATGGTATAGACGGTATAGTTAAAATAAAAGAGCATGAAGATGGTACTGTAGAGTTAGCTTTAAAAATAAATGATACTGATGCTGACTATAAGGAAAAAATTGAAAAAGTTGAAGAGTTTCTTAAAGATGAAATAGGTAAAGGTATAGTTAAAATAGAAAAAGATGATAATGGAAAAGTTGAATTTAAACTAAATAATGTTGAGCTTAATCAAATTAATCAAAAGCTTAAAATTGAAATATCTCAAGGGGTAGTTGTAGACTATAATGTGAATATTACGGAAGTTTTTAGTTTCAATCATAAATCTGAAGACGGTACAGTTGAAAAATCATCTTTAAGTGAATTACTTAAAGGTATTGTAGATCATTTAGATGATAAGGATATGTTAAGTGAAGTTGTAAACGGAGATTTAGCTAAAATAGAAAGTGCTGTAAATAATATTTTAACTGTTCGTTCTAAGGTTGGAGCTATGCAAAATCGCATGGAAAGTGCAGAAAGTTTAAATAAAGAACAAAATATGAATTTAACTGAAATATTATCTCATAATGAAGATGTTGATGTTGTAGAAAAATCCATAGAATATGCCACAATGGTCACTGTATATATGTCAGCTCTGCAAACCAGTGCTCAAATATTACAGCCATCACTTATTGATTATTTAAGATAGTCAATCACCTCATGGGGTGATAATTAAGAATTAAGTATGAAGGATGAAGAAGTGACAGTATGACCACCCCTGGGGAACAGTAGTGAAGCCCTTTAGGGTTCCCCTGGGGTGTGGTAGCTGATTTAATGCACAGTGCACAATTCACAATGCATAATTATGGTTGAAATTATTTTTTTAAAAAATAATTTCTTTGAACGGATTTTTGCCTAGCAATGAAATTGCTAGTTATGTGGTGAACACTGTTCGTCGCTACAGGATCAATTTGAAATTTCTCAGTTTTTGCTGAGAAATATCCATAATTGTGAATTTTGCATTGTGAATTGAATAAAATTGTCAATTCTCAATTGTAAAAGGGGTAGTTAATATGGAATTAAATAGTAAGCATCATGGAGTAATAAATTATAGTGAAGAAGATATTATATTTTTTAAAAATGGATTACCAGGGTTTGAAGATTTAAAGAAGTTTATTATATTTCCTCTAAAGGATAATGATAGCTTTAGTGTTATTCACTCCATAGAGGAGGATTTAGGCATAATATTAATTTCTCCTTTTATGGTTAAAGAAAATTATGAGTTTAAATTAAAGGAAAATATTGTAGAAGAACTAAAGATTAAAGAACCAAATGAAGTTATGATATATACCACTGTAACCTTAAATTCTAATATAGAAAAAATTACAGCTAATTTAAAGGCTCCAATTGTTATTAATAGGTTTAGTAAATTAGGAAAACAAATTATAATAGACAATGAGAGTTACAAAATAAAAGAACCAATATTTAAGGAGAAATAATATGTTAGTTGTAAGTAGAAAAAAAGGTGAGTCCATATTAATTGGAGATGATATAGAAATAACAGTAGTAAAAGCAGATAATGGTTCAGTAAAATTGTCTATAAAGGCGCCTAAAGATGTTACTATCCTGAGAAAGGAATTGAAGGAAGAAGTAACAGAAGAAAACAAAAATGCTATCATAATGGATGGCTCAATTTTAAGTAAATTAAAAAAATAATGTGAGGTGCAAATATGAAAGTAGGAGCAGTAAATAATACTATAATCAACAGGGAAGTGGATTATGGTATGAATCTTGAAAACAAAAGAGTAGAACAAGATGAAAACATTATAGCTTCAGATGAAAATACACTGGCATTAGAGGGAGATAATTATCAAAGGGTTAAAGAAAAACCACTAAAAATTGCGGTGGATAAATTAAATAATTTCTTTAGTGATAAGGAATCCTGTATAGAGTATGAAAAACATGAGGTTTTCAATGCTTATATAGTGAAAATTGTAGATAAGGAAACTAGAGAAGTTATAAAAGAAATTCCGCCGAGAAAAATATTGGATATGGTTGCCTCTATGTGTGAAATAGCTGGTGTATTACTAGATAAAAAAGCATAAAAATTCCAAAAAAGGTGGGTTAAAATTGAACACTTATAGTAATGCATATAATACCTATAAAAATAATAGCGTAAACTACGCTTCTAAGGAGCAATTATTATTGATGCTATTAGATGGAGCAGTAAAATACGCTAAAATAGGAAGACAAGCTATCATAGATAATGACATTCAAAAAAAACATGACAACATAGTAAGAACTCAGGATATATTTTATGAACTTATGATTTCTCTAGATAAAAATGCTGGAGGAGAATGGGTAGAAAATTTATATGCAGTTTACGAATTTATAAATCATAGACTAACAGAAGCAAACATGAAAAAAGATGTAAAAATTATGGATGAGGTAATTCCATTAATAGAAGAAATAAGAGAACTATGGAATGAGGCATATAAGTTATCAGTGAAAAAGTAACAACCTATTATTAGCAGAGAAAAATTAACAATTAAGTATAAATTAATTTTATATCAATTGATTTTTTACATAGTTATTAATTTTTAATTGAAAATAATTAATTCAAAATCTAATGAATTTTTATGAGAAAGATAAAAACAATTGATAATTAATGGGGGATAAGTAATAATTAATTTCTTTAATTAATTTTTAAGATTATAAAAAGAAATGGACGAAGACTTCTCTGATAGTGGAGAAGTGTCAATAATTGTCCATCTTCCATTATCAATTGAATAAGGGGGTTTTAACATGAGACTAACTGGGATCGCTACTGGCTTAGATACAGATACATTAATTAAACAAATGCTTAAGCCATATCAGATGAGATTGGATAAGACTGGTCAAGACAAACAAATCCTTCAATGGCAACAGGAAACTTACAAAGATATAATTAAAGATGTGAATGATTTAAAATCAAAATATTTTGATATCCTAAAAAAAGATAACTATTTATTAAGCAGTAATTCTTATTATGGAGTAAATACAACTGTCAATGATAAATTAGCAAATTTAGCTAATATAGTAGCTGCTTCTAGTGCTAAAGAAGGTAAATATAAATTAGAAGTAACTAGTATTGCTAAAAATGCAAAGATAACTTCTGATAATAAAGTGCAAAAAAAAGTTGATAAGATTGAAGGGACAGAATTAAGTTCTATAGGAATAGATGCAGGTTCAGTTTTAAAAATTAGGTATAAAGAAGCTGGAGGACAAGAAGTTACTAAAGAAATTAAAATTGATAGCGGAAATACAACTATAGAACAACTTCAAACTAAAATCAATGATGAGACAGATGAGAATGTAACTTTAAAAATTGAGAATGGAAGCATAAAATTAGATGGTGCAATTAACTTTGAAGATAGCACTGGAATAATGGATAAACTTAATTCTAATATGAAAATAGGGTTAGGTACTAAATTAAGTGACTTAGGTATAGTTGAAGGAGATACATTTACTATAGACTATACTGGAATAGAAAAACCTATAGAAATTAAAGTGGAAAAAGGTATGGTTAATCTTCACTCACTAATGCAGGAAGTGGAGAAAAAAACTAATGGTGAAGTTAAACTGTCTTTTAATGAATTAACTGAAAAAATTTCTTTCGAAACTAAGAGTGCTGGAAGTGATATCAAATTAAAGTTAACTAATAGAGCCAATGATATATTAGGTAAACTTGGTATTACTACTACATTTGAAGGTAAGGGACAAGATGCAGAAGTTAATATTACAGAACCAGATGGAACTATTGCAACAAAAGTTGTTAAAAATACTAATAAATTTACAATCAATGGAGTAACGTATGATTTAAAAGAAGCTTCAGATAAAGAAGTGATGGAGTTTACCATTACTAAAGATACACAAAAAGGTGTAGATTTAATTAAAGGCTTTATTGAAGATTATAACAAATTAGTAGAAAAAACTAATAAATTAACTACTGCAAAGAAAAATTATAACTATTCACCACTTACAGATGATCAAAAGAAGGAAATGACAGAAGATGAGATTAAAAGGTGGGAAGAAAAGGCTAAAGAGGGAATTATAAAAGGTGATCCTAATATTGAAAGAATGATGAGAGAGTTAAGAAATGTTTTCTTTCAAAAGGTGGAAGGCAATGATACTTCATTACAATCTATAGGAATAAATACTACTAAAAACTATCTTGATGGTGGTAAGCTTGCTATAGATGAAGAAAAACTTAAGAAAGCCTTTGCAGAAGATCCAGAAAAGGTTATAGAATTATTTACTAAAGAATCTACTACACATTCAAGCTACAATGTAGATGCTACTTCAGAAGAGAGAGAAGTAAGAAACAAGGAGCAGGGCATATTACGAAGAATAGAGGATATATTTAAAGATTATGCAAGGACTTCTCCAAATAAAGATGGAAAAAGAGGTATATTATTAGACAAGGCTGGACTTGAAGGAACTTATACAGAGTTAAATAATGAACTTTCTAAAAAAATAAGAGATAAAGATAAAATAATATATGATCAAACTAGAAAACTAGCTGAAAGAGAAAATAAACTTTATATACAATTTGCTCAGCTAGAAAAGGCTATGAACTCTCTAAATTCGCAACAAGCATGGTTTACTCAACAAATGGGCGGTCAATAATGAGTGAATTAAAAAACTTATTATTGGAGTATGAAAATATTAATGATAAATTAATTAAAATTTTATCTAAAGACTTAGAAGATAGTAATTATGATAACATTCAGCCACTACTAAGCGAAAAACAACAAATTATAAATTCTATAAATGTTTTAAACTATACCACTGAGGAGTTTTCTAGTATTTCAAAAGAGCTAAATATACCACCCTCAGAGGAATTATTAAATAAACTGTTTATAGAAAAAAAAGAGTTACTAAAAGAAAAGCTAATTGCTCTAAAGCAAAGCAAAGCTGCCAATAATGAATATCATAGCAACTTTTATAGAAACATATATTTTATAAATGATAAAGCTTAAAAAGGGAGTGAAAACTCCCTTTTTCAATGCACAATTCACGATTCACAATTCACAATTAAGGTTGAAATTAGTTCTAACGAATTAATTTCTTTAATCCACATTTGTAGGGGCGAACATTGTTCGGCAGTTTTTATATCCACCCCTGGGGAACAGTAGTGAAACCCTTTAGGGTTCCCCTGGGGTGCAG
>NZ_DKLM01000160.1 GCF_002455975.1 Clostridium sp. UBA6640 | reverse complement strand
AATTGTCCATTGTCAATCGTCAATTCTCAATTGTATAAGGGTGCAGTATAGTTTGGAGCAAAAACTAGTGAATTTATACTAATACTGTGGAGATATGCAATGTTATTAAATTTCTCTAGCTATTTTGTCTTTTAAATTAATAATATTATTTTGCCACTTACCTTTTTTATAAGTTATAAATCCAAGGATATCGGCTAAAATCCATCCAATAGGTATAGACCACCAAATACCTTTTTGTCCAATATATGAAATAGAAGAAAGAGAGTATGCCATTAATACACGAGTACCAAGAGATACTATTGTTAATACTACAGACATTGCAATATTACCTACTCCTCTAAAGAAACCATAGAACATAAAAAGAAACCCAATTAGCATATAAAATATACCAACTATAGATATATACTCAATACCAGTTTCTATTACTTTTACTTCACTTGAGTCAACGAATATTTTCATGAGGTATTCGGATGACATTAAAATCAAAATAGATGAAATAATGCAGAAAACAATAATTATTTTAACAGCAGATTTTACCCCTTCATGTACTCTTTCTTTTTTACCTGCTCCTACGTTTTGAGCTACATAAGTTGAAAAGGCATTACCAAAATCTTGAACAGGGAGATATGCAAATGAATCAACCTTTCCAGCAGCAGTAAAGGCTGCTATTACATCTGCACCGAATGTGTTAACAAGACCTTGCACAGCTACCATACCTATAGACATAATAGACTGTTGTATAGAAGTTAAAAAGCTATACTTCGCTATAACTGGAAAAATTGTATGATCAAATACAAATTCTTTTTTCTTCATTCTTAGTAGGGGAACTTTTGAAAAGACGTATATTAAGCTTAAAATTGAGGCAACGGCTTGAGCTATAACCGTAGCATATGCAACCCCTGCAACGCCCATTTTAAAATTTAAAACAAATACAAGATCTAATACAATATTGATAATACAAGCAATAACTAAAAAATATAAAGATGTTTTTGAATCACCTAATGCCCTTAGCAGTGATGCAGATGCATTATATAAAAATGTAAATATTAATCCAGCAAAAACAATCTGAAGATAAGAAGTAGAGTCTTCTAATATTTCAACTGGAGTTTTAATCAACATTAAAAGAGGTTTCGTAAATAAAAATGTTAAAATTGATAAAAGTACAGTAAATATAAACATAAAAATAAAAGATGTTGAAACTACACGTTTTAAACCTTCGTAGTCTTCAGCACCAAAATATTGAGAAATCACAATAGAACTTCCCATACATAATCCAATTATTAATAAAGTAATAAAGTTCATAAGGGAAAAAGATGAACCAACAGCAGCAAGGGCATTTTTACCTACAAATCTGCCAACTACAATAGAATCAACCATATTATATACTTGCTGAAATATGTTTCCAATAAGCATTGGAAAAGCAAAGTTTAATATAAGCTTTGTTGGATTTCCTTTTTTCATATCCATTACCATAGCGAACATACTCCTTCATATTAAAATAAAATTATATTCAAATACCAAATTTATGGTAACATATAAATGGATATAGGGAAAATATTATTTTTATTTGAATTACATATGTTTCTCATATGTAAAATGGGAGATACAATTATGGATATTAGACAATTAAGATATTTCATTGCTATTGCTGAAGAAAGGCAAATTACTGCTGCTGCTAAAAAACTTCACATGACTCAACCTCCTTTAAGTCAGCAACTAAGTGCTATGGAGGAGGAAGCTGGGGTTAAGCTAGTTAGCAAAAATGGAAAATTTCTTGAGCTCACTGATGCTGGAAAAGCACTTTACAAAAATGCTTTAAATATAGTAAATCTTATGGAAGAATCCAATATTGAGATTAAAGAAATAGGAAGTGGTGTAAGAGGTAAGTTATTAATTGGTGTAAATACATTATCATATTATAAATTATCTACGTTACTTAACATTTTTCAAGAGAGATACCCTTATGTATCTTATAAAATTCAACAAAATGAATCAGGGCAGCTATGCAAACTACTAAAAGAACGAGCTATTGAATTGGCTATTGTTAGAATGCCAGTTGAAGTAAAAGATTTTTCTGTTTTTCATTTTAAATCAGAAAAATTTTGTTTTGTAACGTCAAATAAAATAATGCTACCTTCGCAAAAGATATCTTATGAACAAATACAGAAGTATCCACTTATAGTACCGAGTACCGAAGGATTAGGTCTATATAATATGATTTTAGAACCATTTTTACATCGTGATTTAAATGTAAATATAATATGTGAGTGCTCTGACATATTAGTTTTATTAGAATTAGTATCGTCAGGCTTTGGTGCCACCATTATTCCTGAATCTATCCTTAAAATCCATAAAGGATATGATGTACGGAGCTATGAAATTGATGACGATAAATTTACTGCATCATCAGGCTTAATTTGGTTAAAAGATCATTATTTATCCAAGACATCTAAAAATTTTATTAAGCTTTTAAAAGAGATGTATTCTGATAATATATAAAACCAATGGAGAAGTTTATCAATGCACAATCCACAATTCAAAATTGATTAACTATGGCGGCGAACAGTGTTCGCCATATATCATTCCTTATTATCTAGGGCTCTATAGTAGAATAAGTTATAGTCAAAATAGTTACAATATTAACGTCAACAGTAAATAACTGGTGGCGTTATTTTTTATTTATTAAATAAAAGTTTAAACAAATTAAAACTATTTATAATACCATTACGAATATATAGATGTACCCAACCTAAGGCTTATATGCATTAAAATAATTGCTAGTATCACCTCTGGGGAACAGTAGTGAAGCCCTTTAGGGTTCCCCTGAGGTGCAGTATAGTTCGCAACGATAATAATAAATTTAACCAATATTAATGAAGATAACCAAGAATAAGGGACGGTTTATTCCTTTTAATAATTTTCATTTTATAATTTGTAATGAACCGTCCCCATGTCTGTTCAATATTTGATAATAGAAGCTAATTTGGCTTTTGTGGAGAACACTGTTCTTCGCTACAGTTAATTAATTCTAAATTTCTTAGCTTTTGCTGAGAAATATCCACAATTGTGAATTTTGCATTGTGAATTGAACTAAGTTGTAAATTGAATACTCAGATAAGCATCTATACAGAATTATAAGCTACATTTTAAGATATTAAATTTATATAAGGAATATGAAAAAAAGTCTCACTGATCATTTTCGTGAAAATAGTTAAGTAAGTGGTGAAATATGGATAAAGAAAAACGATTGATAAAGGAAATTAAGTTGAAGTCAAGCAAAGCTGCAGCAAATGAGCTTATTTCTATATATTATAAGGAAATATATGCATATGTATATAAGCAAACAATTAATAAAGAGCTATCTATGGATTTAACGCAAGAAATATTTATAAGTATGTTGCAATCAATAAATAACTATGAGGGGAAAAAAGCTTCTTTTAGAACCTGGTTGTATAAAATAGCCACTAATCGAGTAGTGGATTACTATCGGTCTAAGTACTATAGATACAACAGTATAGCGGTTACAATTGAGGATTATGATATATGTGATGAGGAAGATTTTACAATTAATATAGAGTATAGAGAAGATGCTCAAAGAATTATTGATATAGTAAATAAGTTTGATGGGATAACACAACAAATATTTAGATTAAAAATCTTTGGGGAGAGTACATTCTTAGACATATCAAATATAGTACAAATACCAGAATCTACTGTTAAAACTAAGTACTATGCAACCCTTAAGAAAATAAGAAAAATATTAAAGGAGGCCCAATATGAATAAGGAGAAGTTTCATATAGAAATGCCTGATGACTTAGAAATAGAAGCTCAAATTAAAACTATTATAAATAAGGGGATTAAGTCCAAAGAATCATTTTATACATATCTAAAAAATATGTATAGGCAGATTGGCTTTAAGCATCTGTTTCACGATATAGGGGAAATTAGTTTTCTTATAATATTAATATTACCTGTATTAATTTCTCTTACTGTAGGTATTAGCAAGAATCCAGATATGAAATATGAGGTAATATATTCTCTTATATTTATGATTTCTCCAATATTATATTTAATTATGTCATTGTTTTCTTTTGTTAATACAAAGCAAAAGGGCACCTATGAAATAGAGATGGTATGTAAATATAATATATATCAATTAGCAGCATTGAGAATGCTTATATTCAGTATTATTTGCATTGTAGCTAATGGAATATATATATATGGAATTTTTATTGCCTATAAACAAATAAGCTTTCTAAGGGGATTTATGATTTCAGTTACAGCATTATTTTTATTTTCTACTGTTTTTTTATATTTAATAACTAAAACAGGTTCAAGCTTTACAAAGTACTTTGTAATTGGAGGATGGATATTTATAAATTTATCATTAAGTATACTTAATATGAATTTTTACAATAAATTTCTTATGAATATACCCACATACGTGTATTTAATTGTAATAATTGCCTGTGGTTGTAGTTACATAAAAAGTTTAAAAAAGCTTATTACTTTTAGAACTATAAAAGGAGTGTTTTAAAAATGTTAGTAGTAAACAATGTTACCAAAAGCTATGGAAATTTTTCTGTGCTTAAAAATATTAATCTTGAGTTTGCAAATGGGGTATATGGACTATTAGCACCAAATGGGGCAGGAAAAACCACATTGATAAAAATGCTAACCACACTAATTTTTCCTAATAAAGGGGAAATCCTTTATAATGGGACAGATATAGTGAAAATGGATGATAATTATCGTGATATATTAGGTTATTTACCTCAAGAATTTGGATATTATAAAAACTATAGTCCAAAACAATATTTACTTTATTTAGCTGCGCTAAAAGGTATAGATAATAATGTTGCTAAGAAAAGAATAGAAGAACTTTTGAAATTAGTTGCTCTTGAAGATGTAGCTAATAAAAAGATGAGAAAATTTTCTGGTGGGATGATTCAGAGAGTAGGCATAGCTCAAGCAATGCTTAATGATCCTAAAATTCTTATATTAGATGAACCTACTGCTGGTTTAGATCCAAAAGAGAGGGTTCGTTTTAGAAATTTACTTACTGAGTTATCAAGGGATAGGATAGTTATTCTCNNCTCTCAACTCATATAGTATCTGATGTTGAATCAATAGCTAATGAAATTGTTATGATAAAGGACAAAAAAATACTTTATAAGGACAGTATTAATAATATATGCAAAAACATTCAAGGGATGGTATATGAAACAGAGATCGATTTTGAGGCTGCTCATAATTTCAGAAAACAGTATTTTTCATTATCGGAAAAACAGGAAGAAGGTAAGATGAAGGTAAGGTTTATATGTAAAGAAAAACCTGATAGTACATGGAAGGCTGTTACTCCAAGCTTAGAAGATGTATTTCTTTATGAATATAGAGATGAGCCATTAGAGGGGGTGTAGGTATTTATGAAGATAAAAATGTACGAGCTTAAAAAGGCAATTACATCTCCTATAATACTATCACTTTTGGGGGTATTTATAGCCTTTAATCTTTTTATTATATTCAATAATGGATATTTTAGACATGAACTTAAGGTTTTAAATAAAATTGTAGATAAGTTTGGATATGAAATTAACGATGAAATGGTCAATGAGTTTGATAATTATTATAATGATGAGTTAAATAAGATGAATGAAATTACTTCTAAAAAAACTTCTAAAAGCTATGAAAGTGTATTAGAACTTTTTAAGGATAATGAATATTCACCACAGGGTTATAAGGGAGATATTTATAACGAAGAGGAGAAAAAATTTATCAGTGAGTTGAGTATTGTAGAAGTATATCACCAATCTATAAAAAATATTGATGAAAGATATAGTACCATTGATACAATGGATATTGCGGAGAGTGGTATAAATTCAGCTAGACTCAGTGGAAAAGCTGCTGATACTTTAAGAAATGAATATAAAAAATTAGGGTACAGATTTGAAAAATTAAAAGAAAATGGAGAACATAAAAACCTGTTTTTTATGGGAGAAATTTATGGAACCCATTCTTTTCTATTTAAAACCCTATTTAAGAGTATTATTTTTGAAATAATGATATTAGTTGTCCTAATTACAGCTTATTTAGTTAACTATGAGTTTGAAAACATTACTCATCACTTAGCATACTCATCTAAAAGGGGAAGAAAGATTATTATGGACAAGCTATTTGCTTCAATAATTTCCTCTATAATAGTTACAACTATGATTATGGGGATTACTTTGCTTGCTTATTTTATCTTATTTGATTATTCAGGACTTTGGAATGTTTCAATAAGTACTGCTTTTAACTGGGAAGATAAATTACCTTATATATCATGGTGGAATATGTCTTTTGTTCAATATTTACTTTCTGCTATTGGGGTAGTTTATATATGTGAATTACTTTTTGTTGGCATTGCTTTTGTAATATCAAAATTTATAAAAAATAGTTATATTGTATTTTTTATATTTGCCATAATCTTTGGAGGAAGTATATTGATGCCAGGATTTATGCCAACCAGTTCTAATGCTATTTTTATTACTGGATTTACACCTTTTTGTCTTATTCTAAATCCTTTTTTATGGTTTATGGGAAATGGTATATTTACGGTATTTAAATATTATGAAATAATTACAGTTGGTGCATGGTCCCTATTATTAATAATCCTATGTACCTTATGCATTAAAAGATTTAAAAGAGAAAGTATATGTGAATAAATTATATTAAAGACTTATCAATGGAGAACTTTATCGATGCACAACTTAGAATAATGCATAATGTACAATTAAGGAGGAAATTATTTTTAGGCAAAATAATTTCTTTGAATAGATTTTTTTGTCTAGCAATATAATTGCTAATTTTTCATACAAAGTTACTGTGTAACTTCAAAAAAAGAATTAATTTTACATTTCTCAGTGATAACTGAGAAATGTCCATAATTGTCAATTATCCATTGTCAATTTTCAATCGTATAAGTGGGAGGATATAAATGAAAGTAGTTTTAAATGAAATAAAGAAAATATTCAGCCTAAAGATGGTATTTGTACTTATAGTTATCAGTATAATAATGTATTTTCTATTTATTAGTTTTTATATAGAGCATTTTCCAAACGGAAGATCGGAATTAGATTACTATAATGTAAGTGTCGAAATGATAAATAATTATGGAGAAAAAATGGATGAAAAGGAATTTATACATTTCAAAGATACTTATAGTAAGCAAGTAGAAGAGGCAGATAGATATCTTCAATCAAAGAAAGAATTTGTGGATGAAGGCATAACCACCTATGAGAGCTTTCAAAATATGGATTCGGGTATAGAGAAGCTATATAATTTGCGTAGTTATGTTTTTCATGAAGACAATGTAGATATATTTTGGCAGTTACAAACTAGAGGGCACATGATAGAAATTTATGAAAACAAAGAAGAATGGATAAGAGGTGGATATGAGAAAATAAATGAGAAACAAGAAAAACGAATCAAGGAAATAGTGGATAGTGGAAGTTATCAATCTATTTTTCCTTATCTAATTCTTTACAATTATAATGCTTTAATAAAATATGTAGCTATGTTAGTAATAATAAGTATAATCTTCATGATATCACCTATCTTCTTAAAAGATAAGTTGAATAAAGTGAATCTTATCCAATATACATCTAAAACTGGAAGAGGTTTGTTTAAAAAGAAGATAGTTTCTGGATTAATAGCTTCTTTTATAATAACAACTATACAATTACTTTGTTTTTTTATAATTTACTCATTTAACAATACAAAAATGTTTTTTAATTATGATATAAATTCAATTTTTGCTAGCTATTTATCTTGGTATGATTTAACATTTATACAGTATATAGTTATTACAGTAATAGCTGTATATATATTGAGCTTTGTTATTGGATTAATAGTAATGTTTATATCAAGTATGGTAAACAATTATATAACTTTAATTGGAGTGCAGGTACCTATAATTTTTATTATTAGTGAGTTCCTTCCACGTATTATAGGTAGGATTACAGATATTTATCTACCTAAATATTTCATACCTATAATTTACTTTTCTTTGATTATTATTGGAATAATACTTATAACAATAAGATGGAAAAAAGAAAAGAAATTAGATATTCTTAATTAAACTTTGTAGTAATATATAATAAATAGTTTTTTTAGATAAAGCAATCTTAACTAAATATATGTAAGATTGCTTTATTTTTTTAAGCCTATAAATAAAAGTTTATAAAATCATTAGTTTCTAGAAATTATTTTATATCTAAGAAATTTATATTTAGTTATAGATAATTATATAATTAAATCTTAAACTATTAGTTAATATGGTAATATTATAGTGTTTATTAATTAATTGTCTAAAATTAATTTCATTACTCAATTGATTAAAATACCTTATTAAAGACAATGATATATGTCCGACACTATAATAAAAAAGTAATTTATAATAAGAATGGTGATAGCTATGGAAATATTAAAAGATAATGAAAAGCTAAATTTTTATATTGAAAAATTTAATATTTATAGTTTATTTGAAAAGGATATGACTAAATATATGCAATTGCATGTTTTTCGCAAAGGAGAAATTATATATAGATGCGGAGAGAAGATTGATTATATATACTTTCTAGTAGAAGGAAAAACAAAAGTATATTCGCTAACGGAGAATGGAAAAATATTTTTATTAGATTTTTCAAATCCACTAGATATGTTAGGAGATTTAGAGCTATTAGAAAAACTAAGTTATCAGCACAATGTGGAAGCTGTAGGAAAAACTGTTCTAATTGGAATTTCAATTAAAGATGTTTTACTACATTTATCTGAGGATGTTGAGTTTTATAAATCAGTTTGCAAATTTTTAAGTAAAAAATTATCAAAGACCTGTAGAGAATTGTTTCATAGTATGTTGTATCCTTTGATAAATAGATTTGCTACTTACTTAGTTACTGTGCTTCCAGAAAATGAGTATAAAATAGAAAAGTTTAATTTATCTGATACAGCCTTTAACTTAGGGTGTAGTCCTAGACATCTAAGTAGAATTATAAAAGATCTGTCTGAGGAGAAAATTATAAGTAAATATAGGTCAACTATATGTATTTTAAATAAAGAGAAGCTAGAAGATTTGTCAATAAATATACAATGGTAATAAAAGCTAAATCAAAGTTTACATTTTATTCGATTATAGGAATAATAAATTAAAAAGCTAGTGAAATTGTCTAATTCTCTTAAATATTATTAAAACAAAGTCGAAATTTGCAGTAGGCTTTCTTATTATATATAATTATCTAATCTACAAGTATATTAGTGGAGTTTTAGTATATTAGTGGAGTTTTAGTATATAAAATAACGTTTATATTAAAAAGGTTATAAAAGTTAAATTTTTTAGGAATGTTACATTAAAAAACTTAAGAGAGCTATTGATATAGTAATTATCAATAGCTTTCTTAAGTTTAAGATTTTTTCATAACCATTAAGTAGTATTCAGTTCCAAATTCACTATTGAATTGTTGTTCTATTTCTTTAAGTCTTTTTTCTTCTGGCTCATGTAAATCTGCGTATTTAATGTCATTAGAGGAGTTGGAAGTATTGTTATTCATCATATTTATCACCTCATACTTAGTTATCTCCAGCGGACTTTGTAAATATGTGTGGTAGATTTTGTACTAATTTATTATTGAGGTGACATATTAATTTTTTGCAGCAATTACTAATTATATTATTAGTAAAAAAATATGATGGAAATTAATCCTAATTGGATTAACTTCCATCATAAATTATGAATTTGACAGTGTGAATTATTTTAAGTTATAACATCAAAGTGATAAGTAATATTATATATAAATTAGTTTTTCTAATATCATGTCTATATATTATAGTACATTAAAAATCCAACCTTCTGGTGCTTTAACCTCACCAAATTGAATTCCATAAAGTGTATCATAAAGTTTTTTAGTCTTAGGACCTACTTCTGTTTGACTATAGAAAGTATGCATTTTTCCTTTATATTCAATTCCACCAATAGGTGTTATAACTGCTGCTGTACCACAAGCACCAGCTTCTTCAAATTCGTCTAAATTATTAATTAAAACATCTCTTTCTTCTACATCCATTCCTAAGTATTCTTTAGCAACATGCATTAAAGAATATTTAGTTATACTAGGAAGAATTGATGGTGATTTTGGAGTAACAAACTTATTATCTTTTGTAATTGCAAAGAAATTAGCTGCTCCAACTTCTTCTATTTTTGTATGAGTTGCTGGATCAAGATAAATACAGTCTGCAAATCCTTTTTTTACTACGTCATCATGAGGAAGTAGGCTTCCAGCATAGTTTCCACCAACTTTAGCAGCGCCTGTTCCAAGTGGAGCTGCTCTATCATATTCTGTAACAACAAAGTTTACAGGATTCATTCCGCCTTTAAAGTATGGTCCAACTGGTGAACAAAATACGCAGAATATATACTCTGGAGCGGGCTTAACACCTAAATTATCTCCAACACCTATTAAAAAAGGTCTAAGATATAAAGTTGCACCTGTACCATAAGGTGGAACATAAGCTTCATTTGCTTTAACTACTTGAATACATGCATCAATAAATTGTTCCTCTGGAATCTCAGGCATTAGCAAACGTTTACAGCTTCTATTCATTCTTTTAGCATTTTCATCTGCTCTAAATAACTGAATTTTACCACTTTTTGTTCTATAAGCTTTTAATCCTTCAAAACATTGTTGTCCATAATGAAGTGCTGTAGAAGCTTCACTTATAGAAAGTTTGTTGTCTTGAACAAGTTCTCCTTGATCCCATTTTCCATCTTTCCATTTTGAAATATAACGAAAATCTGTTTTAATATAAGCAAATCCTAATTTGCTCCAATCAATGTTTAAAGCTTTATCCATAGAAATTCCTCCTAATTAATTATATCCTAAAATTATGTTCTATAATTTTATATTAACACGCAAATTTATATATGTCTAATCAGAATTAAGCTAATATTGGCCATAAGAAGAAATTAAATCATAGTTTTTCTTTGAATAGTTCGAATAATATTAAGTTTTTGAAAAAAGAAAATAAAATTTTAATCTCTGTTAATATTGTAATCTTTTAATACATATAATAGCTTGTAATTTTAATATAATTATGAAAAATAAATAAAAAAGATAGATGGCATTACTATAGGGATACAACACGAAAACTTAAAATATATTATAGAAAATAAATTTTCTATAAAAATAGCTTAGATCCTTAGAAATTAAGGATTAATAATTAAGAATGAAGAATTTAGGATGAAATTCNNATTTTTCATTCATAGAAAAGAATTTTTGCTATGGAAATTAAAATCATGCATATGTTAAATTTTCATTGTGGAACCCTATAGATAGTCTATCTATCTTTTTTAAGATTTCTATTTATTAGAGTCATAAATCCTTCTGGAGTAACTATTCTTACCTTAGGATTTTTATTTAATTCATTCACAACGCTTTCAATACTACTCATATCTTTACTCCAAGCATGTACGTACACAAAGGAGTATGCAGCTGTTTCATGGACATTCGTATTCCCTAGATTTATTCTATTGTTAATTTCTGAAACTAACATATTCTCATCTTGAAGACCTGCCCAGAGTAAATCTCTACAGGATACTATGGGTTTGTTATTGGACCATATAATTTCTCCATGATAATCATTGTGCTTATGATAGTTAAGATAAAATAATCCTTGAATATTAGACTCTTTAGTATATTTATCCCAAAGACTAGTTTTATAAAAGGAATCATCGTCGATTATAGCCACGTATTTTTGATCAACTTTTTTCATATAATTATTTAATCTTTTTACATCAGAATCTAGTGCTGTAGTAGGAAACTGGCTAGGATACATATAGCCATTTCCAGAGGGAGATACGATGAAAGTATCATTATTTTTTCCATTACTAGCATTTTTGTAATATAAGTCTAAGACTGTAGGAGCTAGATAATACATAGAAGGAGTCATAGACCATCCCATATTAAAGTTTCCTCTATAAGGAGAGCCATACCACTTTGGAGAACCATAATTACTACCGAGATTCCATTGTTGATTATCACCATCAGACATAATAAATGTAACATAATGTACATCATTTTCTACAGGAGGAGAAGCTTGTTTTTTCTGAGCTATAGGTAATGATGGGAAAGCGCTTAATGTAGTTAAATTATAAGACCAATCTGCAGCAACTACACTTACGCCATATTTTGAAGCAATGCTTACGTTAGTATGTTCATCTGCTCCCCAGCCTAAAGATATGGAATCATCATCCATCGAATCAAATATCACATTACTAAGTGGAAAATCATAGGAGTCATCTTCGAAAAATACTAGAGATTTTGTCATTATTGCATAATCACGTAATGGAGCAGATTTATCTGGAGATAACTGGATAACAATTGAATGATTTAGCCCAGAATTCCATAAGTTATTATAAGCCCAGTATTTGTCTGTGTTCCTGCAATCTCCTTGAAAGCTTTTTATACCGTGAGATCTCACTTTAGCTTCAAGAGATTCCTCAACAACTAAACTTCTTTTTAGGGACGCTAAAGAACAAGCATTATTTATTGAAGGGTCTTTTTCTATCTTATCGCTGTAAAGTACATATCCATCTATATAAGATTTAAATGTATCTAATAGTTTCCATGGATCTGTAACAATCTCATAGTTAACTCCATAATTATTTTTTAAGTCATCAAGCCATATTTTATAATCAGGCTCATTTGAATTTAAAGTATAAATTTGTGAAGTTGAACGGTTAGATACCAATCCTTGAAGCGTAACTATCATTGTATTTTCTGCATTAGTCATATTATTTTGATCTACAACGTAAAGATATTTTGGTTTTTTTGAATTTTTTATGTAATAAGAGCTACTCCCATAGACATTATTTGATAACACAAATATATTAAGAACTATTATAGAAAAAACAAATAATATAAGAAATTTATTTAATAGTTTTTTTGATTTCATAGGAATTACGCTCCTAAATCCATAACATATAATTCATTAATCATTGCACTATTGGTAGATGAATTTTTCTTCCACTCAGACCATTTAGTTTTAAAGTTATCATTATTTTCTTTAGAATAATTATAGAAGTTGGTAAGAAAATTTTTTCTTTCTTCATTGTAAAATCCTTGTGCACTAGTGGGGCTCATATTTGATAATAATACTTGTCTTTTAACAATATCATCTAAGTTTACTTCTTTAGAGTTTTTCATGATGTCATACATAATCATAAAAGTAGTTGTTCTTCCTATGCCTTGTTTGCAGTGAAAATGTACCCAAGAATCTTTAGGTTGTGAATTCACTAACTCTACAAAATAGTCAACCATATCATCTGTAGGCAATTTACCATCGGTAACGGGAATACGTACATATGACATTAATTGAGATTTGACAAGCTCTCTTTCATCTTGGACTTTTGTTGGTATTACTGTTTTACCATGATGGCCGTGAAGAACTAGAGGCTCATGTAATTTAATGCTTTGTAGCCTGTTACGCTCATCAGCTAAAACTTGCTCTTTTGTTAATCCCATATTTGCATTATTTTTTGAATTAGCCCAACTGACAGGTATACCATTAATGAAGCCATGAGATTCTTGCCTTAAGTCTACAACAACTATAGGCATACTAGCTCCTATAGAATTTTTTATAAGAGCAAGACCGTTTTCAGAAAATTGTTCGCTGCCAGATATATTTAAGGTATCTAATCCAGTTAGATTTAAAGATTCGTTATCTTCAGTATTAACTTTATCTGAAGATTTGCGAAAATGACTGGGAAGTTTGTGGATATTAAGAGAATCTATAACAAGATTTACACTTGTATCATCAGTAGGTGATCCAAAAGCTTCTATAGATTTACCTAAATAGGAAATAGAAATAGTCATAATTAATGTTATTAGAAAGGCTAACATACTTGCTTTAATTCTTTTTTTCATCATTATTCACCTCGTTATAATAATTAAGTAACATACATATATAATTTAAGCTATTGTCCTATGTTTTATTCAATTCACAATCTTTTTCAATAAAAAACTAGCAATTGTATTGCTAGTTAAAAATTAGTTAAAGAAATTAATTCTTATAGAATTAATTTCAACTATAATTGTCAATTGTCCATAGTCAATTCTCAATTATCTAACTGTAGCGGCGAACAGTGTTCGCCATAAAACTAGCAATTCTATTGCTAGTTAAAAAAAGATTAAAGAAATTATTTTGATTAAAAATAATTTTCACCGTAATTGTTAATTTTGCATTGTGAGTTGTATAAATTCTATGATAAAATAGAAAAAATTATTTTGAATAAACTACTATAGATGTATCACTTCTATATTTGATCTATCCCTGAAAATAATTAGCATTTATTGGTATTGTCGCTAATACTACTAAATTCACA
>NZ_DKLM01000122.1:366-3147 GCF_002455975.1 Clostridium sp. UBA6640 | reverse complement strand
TTTCAAATCTTTCTGGAACAAACTTAGTTTTCTTTTCTCTAACAACCTCTATAGCTGGCTTTGCAAGAGATTCCATTTTAACGTACCATTGTTTTGATAACATTGGCTCAACAGTCGTATTACATCTGTCATGAGTTCCAACGTTATGACTATGAGGTTTTATCTTTACTAAATATCCTTGTTTTTCTAAATCTTCTACCATAAGCTTTCTAGCTTCATATCTATCAAGTCCTGAATATTTTCCATAACCTTCACTTATAGTTCCATTTTCCTCTAAAACAACTACCTGTGGAAGATTGTGTCTTTTCCCTACTTGATAGTCATTTGGATCATGAGCTGGAGTTATTTTAACTGCTCCTGTTCCAAATTCCATATCAACATAATCGTCTGCAACTATTGGTATTTCTCTATCTACTAACGGTAACTTAAGCATTTTACCAATTAAATGACTATATCTTTCATCTTTAGGATTTACTGCAACTGCTGTATCCCCTAATAATGTTTCTGGTCTTGTAGTAGCAATTTCAACTTTTTCATCACTACCTACTACCGGATAGTTAATATGCCAGAAAAATCCTTCTTGCTCTTCATGTTCTATTTCAGCATCTGAAAGTGCTGTCATACATTTTGGACACCAATTAGTAATTCTGTTTCCCCTATATATAAGATCATCATTATATAATTTTACAAAAACTTCTCTAACTGCTTTATTTAGATTTTCATCCATGGTAAAAGCTTCACGAGTAAAGTCTGCTGAACATCCCATTTTTTTAAGTTGCTCTCTAATTCTATCTCTATACTGATCTGTCCATTCCCAAACTTTTTCAAGGAAAGCTTCTCTTCCCATTTCTTTCTTTTTTAATCCTTTTTTAAGAAGCGCATTTTCAACTCTTACTTCTGTTGCAATACTAGCATGGTCTTCACCTGGAAGCCAAAGAGTGCTATATCCTTGCATTCTTTTAGTTCTTATTAAGATATCTTGAAGAGTATTATCAAGAGCATGACCTAAGTGTAATTGACCTGTTATATTTGGTGGCGGCATTACTATTGTATAAGGCTTTTTACTTTTATCTACTTCTGGAGTAAAAAATTTCTTTTCTTCCCACCATGCATATAATCTTTCTTCAAAATCTTTTGGATCATAATTTTTAGCTAAGTTCTTATTATCTTCCATATTAATTCCTCCTATTAATTTTTATTTGTCACGCAAATGAAAATACACTTAAATGGAGCCATAAAAAGTTATGGTATTGTTCCCAAAAGTTGTGTTTTCATAATGAATTTAAAATTAAAGTATTTCTTCATAAGGCAAATATTTAACAATTATTTAAAATTTATTTAAAATAAAAAAGAGCCTTTCATCCCCAAAAGGACGAAAAGCTCGTGGTACCACCTTTTTTCCCTGCAAAATTACAGGCTCATATAAACTAACGATTTGACAACCGGCTTTATCTACTAAAAATATTTTCGATAAAGAAGCTCCAAAGCTACCTTCAGATTGTTCCATATAGAAGACCTCTCAGCCGCAGAGCCTTCCTCTCTTAATACTTTCAAATCCTACTCCTCTTCTTCAACGCTTTTATCACTCTTTAATTATTAGTACATTATATAGAATAACTAATAAAAAGTCAATACTTTTTTAAATAATTATCACATAAATTAATTAAATCATCACAATTAAAAATAAAATGTAAAGTTTTTTCAAATATAGTATAAAAAATCTTTTTTGTGGTAATTATTACAAATAATAAAGAACATTTTATTGGAGGGTTACAAATGAGCTATTTTGATAAAGCAAACGAGCTTTATAATAATAAGAAATATGAAAAGGCAATTTCTATGTATACAAAAGCAGTAGAAATGAAAGAGAATGAAGCAGCTTCGCTATATAATACAGCAGTGTGTTTTATTAAGCTTAAAGATTTTCCAAAAGCTATTGCTACTCTGCACTGTGCTCTAAGATTAAAAAGAGAAAGCTCTTACTTTTTTAATTTAGGCTATTGTCATGCGATGCTAAATAATAATAATAAAGCTCTAAACTACTTCAATACTGCTTGGGCCTTAAATCATGGCGATAAAGAATGTGAAAAGGCTATAAGTATAATACTTGAGACCTATTACAACAAAAATAAGACTTCCTAGCTAGGAAAGTCTTATTTTTATTGCATTAAAATAATTATAATAAGTAATATAATTTATACTTATATTATTATTTATAGTTATCTAGTGTTTCAAAAGAGTACCCTTCCTTTATTAAGTAATCAATTACATATGGTAATGAATTTACAGTAGTTTGCTTTGTTTGAGCATCATGCATTAATATAATAACTTTGTTTTTACCACATACTGTTTTTTTAACATTACTAATTAACTTATTAACTGGAACATTGTGCGCTTCAGCATCTCCATTTAATGCATTCCAATCATAGTATTTATATCCTTTATTTTTGACTGCTTCAACAAAATGGTATTTTTTATGAGATCCACTTGGAAACCTAAAAAGCCCTCTTTCATAGTTTGGAAGTATACTCTCTAATACTTTATCAGCCTTATCTATATCCTTTAGCAACGCATCAACAGATGAATAGATTATTTTATAATTGTGGCTATAAGTATGATTCCCTATAGTATGACCTCTCATATCAATGTCTTTTAATACATCCTGATTAACTTCTGCTAAAGAACCTATTACAAAAAACGTTGCCTTTATATTATAATCATCTAATATATCTAATATTTGAGGTGTTATTTTAGTTGTAGGTCCATCATCAAAAGTCAAAT
>NZ_DKLM01000122.1:0-336 GCF_002455975.1 Clostridium sp. UBA6640 | reverse complement strand
TTCTTTCTATAGGTTTTTCTATGCTTTCTCCATCTACTTCAGCATCTTTTGTTTCTTCATCTTTAAAAGTATTAGAGTTCCCTTCTTTATCTAATTTCTCATTTAGAGAAGTATCCTCATACTCTTTTTCATTAGTTTCCATAAACGTGGCAATATTTAAACTTGTCTTATTTATGTTGTTAGAGTATAACCCTATAGTCCATCCTAAAGAAAAAAATCCAACTATAACTGCTACTACAATCAAACTTACTTTAACATTCTTTTTCATAGCGCCCCCAAATTTGATTAAATATTATTTAAAAAACTCTAAGCTAAGGCATCTAAAAGAAAATAATA